>CAZMPR010000023.1:10049-13095 GCA_964568265.1 uncultured Clostridiaceae bacterium
GCAAATGTGCGTGGCATGGAAATTATAAAAACAGCTGGCATCCTAGATCTTGTTAATCGACCTTGGCCTGGAAGGACAAAATTAAATCCCTTTACAAGGTTAATTGGAGATCGAATGCATTTACTATAATAAATATTAAAAACTGTTGAGATTAAAATAGTATTGATTTTAGATGAGGTAAGAGAGCAATTATACAGCAAATGTGTATAAATATTTTTTAAATAAATTAAGTATTAAGTTATATAGTTAATTAAGGCGGAGGACTTGCTAGATTTAACTCTGGGGGTATTCCTTCGCCTGCCTATTTGGAGGATAAAAATAATTATATTTGGAGGTTTTGATTATGGAAATAAAAAAATGGGAAGAAGGATATTTATTTGAATCGAATGGTGGTCATATGAGATGGGTATTTTGGCCTGGGAATGGCTATAATGCTCTTACACTTCATTATAGTATATTATATCCCGGAGAATCCTTTAATTTACACGGACATGTATATTCTGAAGATGTTATTTCAATTATACAAGGGGAGGGTGTGGCTTTGACAGCTGAAGGGGAGTTTAAAATAAAAGCCGGTATGTCATTATTTGCACGAGCCAAAGAACTCCATGGTTTTAAAAATACAGGGAATACAACAATGATTACAATTGGTTCTCAATCCCCAGCAGATCTTGGACTCTATAGCATGGGGGGCTTTAGTTTTGATAAAAGATAAAGCAAATATTATTCTAACTAAATATTGAGGGTTACAATATATGGTATTATTAATTAGTTAAACTTGACACATTTTTGGATAAATATTACTCTATAAATGATGGTACAAAGATATTCAATAAAAGGTGATTAAATGAAAGTAACGATTAAAGATATAATGGAACTATCCATATTCAAGGGGGCAAGTATTGTTGGTGGATATGAAGGTATCAATAAAGAAGTCAGCAGTGTTACGGTTGCCGAGGTACCCGATGCGGCAGATTGGTTAAAGGGTGGAGAATTGGTAGTTACAACCGGATATTTCATCAAAGATAATGGTGACTCTCAAAAAAAATGGATAACCGATCTAATATCGGGCGGGGCTTCAGCGCTTGCAATTAAGCCTGATAGGTTTTTAGGCAAAACCACCGATGAAATGATTGAAGTTGCAAATAAGAACTCTTTTTGTCTTATTGAACTTCCTTTGAATGTAACTTGGCCTGCTGTGATGGAAAGTATAATGAATGCAATAAATGACAATCAAAATCATATAATTATGAGGACGGAAGAAATACACAACAGACTCACAGATATTGTTCTGCGCGGCCGCGGCTTGCCTCATATTGCCAAGGTATTGACACAACTGGTAGATAATATTATTATTGTTGAGGATTCAGGATTAGGCAGTTTGGCTGTAAGCTGCCCTGATGAACATATTGAGACTAATGTAGATAGCTTTCTAAGCTATAGGTTATCCCAGGAATATAAAGATAAATTTAAAACAACGGAATATTACATTAATACTTTAAAAAGCGCTGATAAAAAAACGCTGATATTGGATATTGTAAATTTTAATTATGAGTATAAAGACTTGACACAGATAACAATACCAATTGTTGCTGATAGAGTGGTGTATGGCTTTATTACTCTTGTTGAGTTTTTTAAGAAGGCTAACCAAATTGATATAGTTGCATTAGAGCACGGTGCTACGACTATTGCTTTAGAGATGATGAAAGAGAAGATTGCCTTTGAAACAGAAAAGAGACTGAAGAGAGATTTCTTAGATGATTTACTGCAAGGTAAAATAGGCAATGGAGATATGAAAACCAGCAAGTATAAATTTAACGGATTTGATATTACAAGCCCTGCCGCTGCAATTCTTATTGATGTATACGGCATAGACACGACAACAAACGACAAACATGTGTTTTATAGGGCTTCAAACAATAAAGTTTTAGATATAATTGAAAATCATATAAAAGAAAATGATCCAAATGCTTTTATAAATGATGAACATAACAGATATGCTATATTATATCATTTTCCTATAAATAAAGAAAAAAATGATGCTATTTATGATATAAAGAAACTTTGTGAGAAAATAGGCCGTAAAATTTCAGAAGAATTCCCCAAAGCTCAATACAGCTTCGGTGTTGGTAATGTATATTATCAACTTCCCAACCTTAGAAAAAGCTATAAAGAGGCAAAAAAAGCCTTAGAAGTGGGACAAACTTTTATGGGTTCTAACCAAATCTTTTTATATAGTGAATTGGGTATTTATAGGCTGCTATATATGATGGATAGAAAAGAAATAATAGACTTTTGCAATGATTCGCTTGGTGCATTGATGGAATATGACAAAGACAGTGATGATGATTTATGTGGATTTTTGGAAACATATTTGCTTAATAACGGCAACATTGCTCAGACTGCTAAAGATTTATATGTTCACCCTAATACTCTTTCTTATAGATTAAAAAAGATAGGCAGTATATTAGGAAAGGATATTAATGATTCAAAGATTAGATTTAATCTCTATTTTGCTTTAATGATAAAGAAATTATTTATGGATAGATAGGAACGAGAAGCTATCTTTAAAAACTTTAGTTTAGAGAGAAGAATATGCGGGTTTAAATTGAATAGCACTCTTTCTTAAATAATATTTTTAGTTATAAAGAAACAAAAAGGGGATGTTTTCTCATGGTATGCTATTGGGATAAAGTTGAAACACTAAAAGGCCCTATATATTTAGCGGCTGTTGATGAGGGTTTGGTATATTGCAGTACTCCCGGCGGTGAGAAGGAAGAAATGTTGAATTGGGTAAGGAAAGAGCTTCCTGACTGCACTTTAAAAAATTGCGGTAATCATATTACGAATTTAGCTGAGAAACAATTATCAGCCTATTTTACGGGTAAAGATAAAGTGCTTGATGTACCGTTGAAGCTTTTTGGCACTCCATTTCAGGTAAAGGCGTGGCAAGCCCTTATAACTATACCCTACGGCGAGACACGCACCTATGGGCAGATTGCGGCTCAAATAGGCTGCCCGAAGGGGCCTCGGGCAGTGGGCATGG
>CAZMPR010000024.1:0-12894 GCA_964568265.1 uncultured Clostridiaceae bacterium
ATTTAGGTTAAAATATATTAAAATATACAACTTTTAGTTAAAAAGTTTTAACTATTATGTTAGACTTATTTGTATAAACTATATTTCATAGGTATCTTTCAGATACATAGATATGAAGAGAAATGAGGGAGTGGAATTTGCTAAAGGAATTCATTCAGAAAATGGTTGAAACACCGGGGCTATCCGGGTTTGAATCAGAGGTTAGCAAAGTAATCGAGGATTATTTTAAACCTTATTCGGATGATATAGTACGAGACAAACTTGGCAACTTGATCATACTTAAAAAAGGTAATGTGGGCGATAGGAAAAAGATTATGTTAGCTGCTCATATGGATGAAATCGGTTTAATAGTCAAAAAGATTGATGAAAACGGTTTCATTAAATTTTCCACTATAGGCGGTATAGACCAAAGAACATTGCTTACTCAGGAAGTAATTGTACATGGTAAGAAGGACCTATTCGGTGTGATAGGCAATAAGCCACCGCATATACTAAGCGATGAAGAAAAGAAGAAGGCGGTAAAAATCGAAGATATGCTTATAGACGTGGGACTTTCTAAAGAGGAGGCGGAAAAGTTTATATCAGTGGGAGACCCGATTTCTTTTAGAAGAAAAATGATTAGTTTGCAAGGGGATTGTATATCATCAAAGGCTTTGGATGACAGGGCAGGTGTTGCAGTGATGTATGAATGCCTCAAAGAACTGAACAAAATGAACCACGATTGCGATGTATATGCTGTAGCAACGGTTCAAGAGGAAGTAGGCTTGAGAGGGGCTATCACATCTACCTATGGTATATCTCCCGATATCGGAATAGCAATAGATGTAGGTTTTGCCTATACACCGGAATTGACCAAGGATGAATACAGTGAATTGGGGAAAGGGCCCGGCATAGCTTTTGGGGCAAATATACACCCCAAGGTACATGAAAGATTACTAAAAACCGCGAAGGACTATAGCCTGCCATATCAGGAAGAATTCTATCCGGCGGCCACCGGAACGGATACATGGGCCATTCAGGTAACACAGAGCGGTGTTGCGTCGGGGCTCATATCAATACCGCTGCGATATATGCATACGTCGGTGGAAATAGTGGATTTAAATGATATAAAATATGCCGGTAAAATACTGGCTGAATTTATAGTAAGTCTGAATCTTGTGGATTTGGAGGAGATGCTATGCTACTAAAAAAATTAACTACTGCTTGTGGGATATCCGGAAATGAAGATGAAGTGAGAAAGATAATAATTGAAGATATAAAAGATTATGTTGATGAAATTAGAATTGATAGACTGGGTAACCTTATTGCCATAAAAAAAGGCAAGGAAGGCTATCCTAAGATTATGTTGGCAGCTCATATGGACGAAGTGGGTTTAATGGTAAAGGCCATCGATGAAAACGGGTTTATAAAATTCGATATCGTGGGAGGCATCGATGAAAGAATTTTAATATCTAAACAGGTTTTAATAGGAAAAGAAAAGATTCACGGAGTTATCGGGGCAAAGGCGATACATCTCCAGGAACCGGATGAGAAGACTACACCCTTAAAGTTAAAGCAACTTTACATAGATATAGGGGCGAAATCCAAGGAGGATGCGGAAAAGATCGTAAAAAGAGGGGATTATATCGCATTTAACAGCGAATATATTGAATTCGGAAATAACTTAATAAAAGCAAAAGCATTAGATGATAGAGTAGGCTGTGCAGTATTAGCTGATTTGCTTAAAGAAGAATATGATGTCAATCTATACGCTACATTTACAGTTCAGGAGGAAATAGGCTTAAGGGGGGCAAAAGTTGCAGCTTACGGCATAGATCCGGATTTGGCGGTGGTATTTGAAGGCACGCTATGTTCCGATATCACTGAGGTACCGGAAGATCTCCATATTACCAAATTAGGAAAGGGCCCGGCTCTATCACTAATGGATTCTTATACAATATTTCCTAAAAAGTTAAGTAAAAGGATCTATGAAACAGCTGTAGAAAATAATATAGATATCCAATATAGGCAACCTTCCCCAGGGGGTAACGATGCCGGCAAAATACATATTACCAAAGAAGGGATACCCTGTGCGGCTCTTTCGGTTCCTTGCAGGTATATACATTCACCTTCTTCCGTAATGAGTATAGACGATTTTGAAGGTTGTAAAAAAACCATTAAATTATTCTTAAAGGGAATAAAGAAAGGGGAGTTTATTAATGAACAGTATTAATACTTCTTTATTGGAAAAATTGTTAATGACCTTCGGGCCCTCCGGCAGCGAAGATAAAATAAGGGAAGTAATTAGAGCAGAAATAAAGGATTATGTTGATGAGATAAGGGTAGATGCATTAGGCAACCTCATAGCAGTAAAAAAAGGTCCCGGTAAAAAGATAATGGTAGCATCTCATATGGATGAGATAGGGGTAATGATTAATAGCATAGATGAGAATGGGTTTTTGCGATTTACAAATATCGGCGGCGTTTATCCTTTTACGGCACTGTATCAAAGAGTTAAATTTGAAGACGGCACTGTAGGCGCCATAGGAAAGGAAAAGTTGGATGAAATAAAAGACTTAAAATTAAATAAGATGTTTATTGATATAGGACTTTCTTCTAAAGAAGAAGTGGTAAAAAGAGTTAATGTGGGGGATGTGGCTGCTTTTGATTCTCCATTTGTTTATCAAAATGATATAATCATGTCTAAAACTTTGGACGATAGATTAGGTTGCTTCGTGGCTATAGAGGCTCTTAAACAATTGAAAAACTGTCCGAATGAGGTTTATTTTGTATTCACAGTACAAGAAGAGGTGGGGCTGAGAGGAGCAAAAACAGCTGCTTACGGGATAAACCCGGATATGGGAATAGCTATAGACGTAACGTTGACAGGGGATACGCCTAAAGCAGAAACTATGGAAGTTAGTTTGGGTAAAGGTGTTGCCATTAAAGTGAAAGATAACAGTGTTATATCTCATCCGGCGGTAAAAAACCTGATGGTGGAAACAGCAATAAAAAATGATATACCTTATCAATTTGAAGTTTTGGAAAGCGGTGGCACTGATTCGGGGGCAATACATCTAACCCGTGCAGGAGTACCTTCGGGAGTTTTGTCAATACCATGCAGATATGTTCATTCTCCTTCCGAGATGGCGGCGGTTAGCGACGTAGTTAATTCCATTAAATTGTTGGTAAAAGTTTTAGAAACAAAAGAAATAAAACTATAAAGAACGCTTTTAATTAACGGTCAAGGACAGAAAGGTACATAGATAAAATGAGTGAGGTCGTTTCTAAGGTAATACCTATTATATTACTGATTACTTTGGGTTTATTTTTTCGTCATAAACAAGTTTTCAGGCAGGGAACTATTGCCGAATTAAAAAAATTTTTAGTTAATTATGCTTTGTCGGCAGTGTTGTTTATCACCTTTTTTAATATGGAAATAAAAAAGGAATACTACCTTATACCAATAGCAGTTTTTATACTGCTCAATATTTTCTTTGCAATCGGGCTTGCACTGAATAAAATAAAGAGGATAAGCAATCCATTGCTTCCCTATGTTGTAACTGCTTGCACCATAGCTTTTTTAGGACTATCTATATTTCCGTCAATATTTGGTGAAGAGAATTTAAGCAAAATTGCCGTCATTGCAGTTGGTCATGAAATTTTTGTTTGGGTAATATTATATCCTTATATGGGAATTGACTTAGGTAACAAAAAACTTTCCATAAACAGTGTTATTGATAGCCTTAAAGCTCCTACATTTGTAAGCATAATTATAGGGACTGCCTTTAATATTTTCGGATTTAGGGGTATTTTTCAGGCAAACCAGCTTTTAAAAGGCTTATATATAACAATAGAATATTTATCAAAGCTTTCGACCCCATTTATACTAATCATAATCGGCTATGGTTTAAAAATAAACAAAAAGTATTTGAAACAAAGCTCCATAATTGTTGCCATTAGGTTAGTTGTTATGCTTGGGGTAGGATATATTTACAAGTTTTTTATTATAAATCCTATAATTGGATTCGATAAGATATTTGATTATGCCTATTTTACATTTTTAATATTACCGCCATTATTGTCCATGCCTTTATTTGTAGGTCTGAACAGTACCCCGGAAAATGAAGAACTGGCAAATGCTGTTGTGGTATTAAATACTATTATCAGTTTAGCTGTTTATTTAATCTTCGTATTGCTCATTTAAATGTTTAATTATTAATAATATAAATAAGAAATGAAAGGTGGATAAGAATGTTAGAGCTATTAAAAACAAGAAGAAGCATTAGAAAGTTTACAGATAAAAAAGTTGAAAAGGAAAAAATAGAAGCAATCTTAAAGGGCGTATTGACTTCACCCACATCAAGTAATAACAGGCCATGGGAATTCATAGTCATAGAGAATAAAGAAAAGCTTGAAGAATTATCCCGATGCAGAGAAGGCTCGGCATCAAAATTCATAGCGGATGCATCCTCAGCAATTGCGGTCACTGTAAAAAGCGGCAAAGATACTTATGTGGAAGATGCAACGATAGCTGCAATAATAATACAGCTGTTATCTCATTCCTTGGGTCTTGGAACTTGTTGGGTTCATGTAAGGAACAGACAGCATAACGAAAATATAGGTACTGAAGATTATGTAAGAAAAGCATTGGATATACCGGATGAGCTCAAGGTAGAATGTATTATAGCAATAGGGTATCCCGGGGAAGAAAAACCTTCTCATGATGTAGAAGACTTATTCAACACCAGAGTGCATTACGAAAAATTCTAATCAAAATCCCCCGGCAAATATGAGTTCCGGGGGATTTTTAAAATTAGACAGCAAAAGGGGTGATAATCGTAATGATTAAAAAGGATATAGTCACTTATGATGACATTTGCATTGCAAGAAAGCATATAGATAAACATATCTATAAAACGCCTTTAGATAAGTCTATTTATTTAAGCTATGGGAAAACAAATATATTTTTAAAGTTGGAAAATCAACAAATACTAAAAGGATTTAAAATAAGAGGCGCGCTGAGCAAGCTACTAAGTTTGTCGGAGGATGAAAAGTCCAAAGGGGTAATGGCAGTATCCTCAGGCAATCACGGTGCCGGTGTAAGCTATGCGGCTAAGCTTTTAGGCGGAATAGAAGCAAAAATTTATGTGCCGGAAACTATACCCGAGTCCAAGCTTGAAAAAATAAGATATTACGGGGCGGAAATAGTAGCAACAGGCGCAAACTATGATGAGGCACATAGAGCCGCATTGGATGCCTTAGAAGAGGAAAAACTAATATTTATCGACCCTTGTTCAGATGTGGAAGTAATAGCCGGTCAGGGAAGTATAGCAATGGAGATATTAGAACAAAATCCTGATATAGAGATTATATTATCCCCCATAGGCGGCGGCGGTCTGATAACCGGATTGGCTGTTGCGGCGAAAAAGGTTAAACCCGAAATAAAGATAATAGGCGTGCAAACGAAGGCATGCCCGGCTATGTACCAAGCCCTAAGGGATAACATATGCTATGATGATTTTCCTTCAGAGCCTTCTATCTGTGACGCCTTGATCGGAGGAGTGGGGCACATTCCCTTCAATATGGCGCAGGATTGCATTGATGATATAATATTGGTTGATGAAAGCAGGATAAAAGAAGCCGTTAAACATCTTATTACTAAAGAAAAAGTAATAGCAGAACCTGCGGGAGCCGTCGGCGTCGCAGCTGTATTAAGCTATCCGGGAGTTTTTGAAAATAAAAGTACGGCTATTGTGATAAGCGGGGGAAACTTAGACACAGGCCTTATGAAAGAAATCCTAAACGGATAAAATAGTTTTGTATACTAATAATAAGATTGTTCAAATAAATAGAAAATTATTTCAAAGCTATTGACTAAATGCTAAGTCAGTGGTACTATATACCTGTAGGGGGTAGGCAATTGAGAGGCGAATTATAAGTCTATAATAATATTTTAGGAGGTAATTTAATGAATATAACAGTATATTCTACCGATACTTGTCCCTGGTGCAGAAAAGCAAAAGATTACTTAAGAGATAAAGGCGTTGAATTTAAAGAGGTCAATGTAGCAGAAGACAGAAACGGCGCCATGGAAATGGTAAAGAAATCAGGGCAACAAGGTGTCCCGGTAATTGATATTGACGGAACTATCATAATCGGATTTGATCAAAGAAGAATAGATAGTCTTATTTGAACGATGGTTGAACAATAGCTGAACGATAGTTGAACGGTAGCTAAAAATCCGTTAAAATAATGGAACGATTAGGATGGGGGTCGGCGTTTTCGCCGACCCTTTATAAGTTTCCTTTTAAGCCGATTTCTTCCGCGACTTTGCGCATACCCTTGATTGTTTCGTCAATTATAAAATTCAAATCCATATCTAAAAGCTCGGTACCTTTTTCTATGACTTCCCTATCAACGCCGGCAGCGAATCTTTTGTCTTTCCATTTTTTCTTTATAGATTTTACTTCCAAGTCCATGACACTTTTGCTTGGGCGCATCAGTGCCGCAGCTGTTATGAGACCTGTAAGCTCATCAATGGTGAATAGGATTTTTTCCATTTTCTCTTCCGGTTTTACATCGGAACAAAGCCCCCATCCGTGACTTACTATTGCCCTTATATAATCTTCCGGCCAACCTTCCTCTTTAAGAATATCCACAACTTTAACACAATGCTGTTCCGGATACATCTCATAATCCATGTCATGTGCAAGTCCTATAACTGCCCATTTTTCAACATCCGGTTCATCATATAATTCGGCAAAATGTTTCATTACGCCTTCAACGGTTAATGCGTGTTTTATAAGGCTTTCACTTTTATTATACTTTTTAAGCAGCTCAAAGGCTTCTGCTCTTGTAGGTTTCTTACTCATATCTCATCCCTCTTTCTCAATCGTTTATTAATTATTATAAAAATAGTAAGCTTAAAACATTCTTATGTCAAGTTTTCACAAAAAAAAGCCAAATGATACATCACAAAAAAAACTGTAAAATGACAATAATAAAATTGTCAGCATAAATAAAAATTTTTGGAAAGGAGACTGATATGAATATAAAAAATAAAAATAGAATGGCAATTGTTATGCTCTTAGTTTTTTCATTTATGCTTGCTGCAGGTCTGTCAGGCGCCCCGGATAAAAAACCGGATTCGCCGAAATGCGAAAAGTTTGATGAAAACTTAGAGGG
This sequence comes from uncultured Clostridiaceae bacterium, assembly GCA_964568265.1. GTDB lineage: Bacteria > Bacillota > Clostridia > Lutisporales > Lutisporaceae > JAAYKT01. Next base: position 7,168 of record CAZMPR010000024.1, read on the forward strand.
CTTAGTTGAAAGAGGAGTCATTACAACTGAAGAGCTGACAAAGATAAGAGATTATTTCAAAATTGAGAGAGAAGAGAAAAGAAAAGTATTTGATGAAATAAAAGATATGGATGAAGCCCAAAGAAAAGAGTTTATGCAAAATTACAGGAAAAACAAGATAAACGTAATTGATAAAATGGTGCAGGATAAAGTGATAACAAAGGAGCAAGCCGAAAGCATTAAAGAAATAATGCCGAAGCATAAACACAAAAGAAAAGAAGGTTAATTTTTTCCGGGGATATCTCCCCGGTTTTTAATACTATAAATAAGTTTAACCTTTCAGATGGTTTTGTAAGTGATTTACACAGTTGGAAACAGACATATTAGGTTGTATAATATACTAAATGGCAAATTTTCAGGAGGTGCCGTATATGTATAAAAGCCGTAGTTTTTCAACAATCGCAATTTCCTTATTTTCTTCTTGGTTACTGTCCTTTCTTTTCATGGGACAGGCTTTATACAGTATAATTGATAAGTTTATTATAAATGTTCAGGCTTTATCTATTTTATCTGTTACAGCAAACTTAAGCGGTTTGTTTCTATGCGGGTTTTTTATAAAGACATTGAGACATGCTAAGTATACTATGTTGTTTTCTATAGCTTTTAGTGTTTTACTGGTAATTCCGCTTTTTTTCCCTCCTTCTTCGTTATGGTATGCAGTTGTTTTGATAGGTTCTTTTGCTGCGGGGCTGTGCGTTGCATCTTGGGGATTTTTCTTTAAATTCTATACCCCGGTCAATGAAAGAATGAAAACTGCGGCAGATGTGTTAATCTATTCGAATATAATGATGATTTTGACAAACGTAACTTCCAAACATTTGTCATACTATGCGGGGTTAGCATCTGTCCTCATCTTATTAACTGGGGCTATGTATTTTCTAATACGATTGCCGGAAAATGCAGAAGGCATAGAAGCTAAAATAAAAAAAGAAGTAAAAAATAAAAGCTTAATAAAACCTCTTGCACTATTATGCTTTTTCATTATTTTCATAAATATTAATTCCGGACTGATGTATCAGGTAATAAATCCGGCTTTTGAACATTTGGAATGGCTTGTCAGTTGGTATTGGGCTATACCTTATGTAATCGCAATATACATTGTAAAAGCATTGCCATATAAAGTGAACCGTAATTACATATTATATGTAGCCATTGCTTTCATAGGACTATCTTTTATAGCTTTTATGTCATTAGACCGATCTGCGGGCAGTTATTTTATAATAAATACCCTTATGATGGGAGCTTGCGGTGTATACGATTTATTCTGGTGGAGCATACTGGGGGAGACGTTGGAGTTTCATGATAACCCTGCAAAACTATTTGGAATTGGTTTATCATCAAATGTTTTCGGAATTCTGCTTGGCAGCTATATAGGAAATATAATTGATAATGTAAACATAAGATACGGCACATCGATAATAGCTCTTATTGTAGTATTTGCTTCTCTATTGATATTACCATTCCTACATAAACATCTTTCTTTGCTGCTAAAAAGCCATGTTTTCTTATCGACACTATACCAAATGGCCCCAGCCGATCAAGAAAAGACTATCAGCAATATTTTTACTAACGGTAAACTTACCAAAAGAGAATATCAAATAGTGGCACTCCTTTTAAAAGGCAGAACATACAAAATGATAGCGGATGAACTTTATTTAAGTGAAAATACCGTTAAAACTCATATAAAGAGTATTTATTCCAAGTATCAGGTTAATAGCAAAACAGAACTAATGAATTTGATAGCGAAAAAAGAATAGCTTTTAAAATTAAAGGACACCTCACCCAAAAAGGGTGAGGTGTTTTTTCTATAAATCACACTTTTAGTGTGACGATAATTTTGAAAATAAGGTATATATTTATTTTAGCAACCTTTTTTAACGTTTAAGGCTATATTTTGAAGCTTGCGTGTCTTGTTTCTTAAATTTATAAAAGCTTGCAAATTTATTATGAGGAGAGAAGAATGATGAAAAAGTATCTGTTATTATTTGTAGCATTAACTATTGCATTTGGATTAATAAACGTACCGGCATCTGTTTCAGCAGATGAAGATTACGCCTGGGTGCTTGTGCAAACTTATCAGTTCCCCATACCACAAGAGAATAATACCAAAGACGGCGATTGGACATTCTCGGGAAAAATTGAAGGCAATACAGCGGAGCTTAAAAGAATCAATCCATATGGTATCGGATATTATGGATCTAAAGATGAGAACAATCCGGTGAACCTTCATGCAAGATATTCATGGAGCAGTCTGCCAAGCATTATACAACCAAATGCAAGCTTAACTGTGAAAATGGAGCAGGAAGCTATAAGCAATAGAGACGGCTATTGGAGCATATCCTTTTCCCCTTATATGAAGACGGACAGCTCTGATCTTGAATTAGGATATGCAACATCAAGCTCTGTTAATGCAAAAAACATTTTTCCAGACGGTACGGAAATAGGAAATTTGAGTTTTGGCTATAGGGGTCCGGAGAAAGCACAAAACAACTATTCAGTAGATATGGTGATTGAGTCCTTTGGTGAAGGGTTTTCAGATAATTACAGAAAAGCTGTTTATATCGGTTTTAATGGACTGCCGAGAGTTATGGGTGTGAAATATGTTTACGAGTGGCAAAAAAGAAGCACTCCTGCAGATTCCGATGCATCTCCGTCGGCATCCGAGGGTGCGGAAGTTTTTGATTCGGGTTCAAGGCTAATGTGGCCGTCGTTTAATTGTCTTGGATATCGGCTTTTTAGGTCAAAGAATCAGGGACAATTAGGTATTTCGGTAACTGACTTTTATATCACAAGCACATCTTATGCTGATGTAAATGTGGAGCCGAATACCACCTATTACTACAAGGTAAAACCTGTATTGGCAGAGACAAATCCATTTGCAGGTATTGAAGAAAAACTTGGCGATGTTATTGCTACTTTTAGTGCAACAACCGGCAATCAGATTTATAAGCCGGGAAGCTTCAAACACTTCATCATGTTAAAACTGGACAGTCCAAATATGAGTGTGGATGGAGTAGAACAAGAGGTAGACCCGGGAAGAGGAACGGCTCCGGTGGTAATTGCAGGAAGAACAATGGTACCTATACGCGCCGTTGTTGAAGCAATGGGCGGAGAAGTAGGCTGGGAAGGCGCCACTCAAAAAATCATTTTAAAAGCAAGAGGTAATACGGTGGAAATGTGGATGGGCAAAACAGACATAACAGTTAACGGAGTGAAAAAAGAAATGGATGTTGCTCCTGCAGCTAAAAATGAAAGGACTTATGTGCCTGTGAGATTCGCAGCTGAGAATCTTAACTGCAAGGTTGATTGGATAAACAGTACAAAAGAAGCAGTTATAGAATACGAAAAACAGATAGTAATTGACATATCCTAACTGCCTAATTAAATAATAGGCAATAAAACGCTTCGCCTAATAGGGGTGAGGCGTTTTATTTGTTATGCTTTAATTTTTTCCCTATTAGTGATAAAATTATATTCAAATATGAATAAAGGAGCTGAAAATGGGAGCTGCATTTATATGCGGTATTCCGGTTCAATCATGAATGTTGGTTTAATAGGATTGCCTTCCGTTGGCAAAACAACCTTGTTTAATTTACTAACCGGTTTAGATATAGAAATATCCGAGTTTTCTACGGGTAAAGTGGAAGCAAATATAGGAATAGCAAAGATACCCGATGATAGGATTGATTTTTTATCGGAAATGTATAAACCCAAAAAAACCACCTACGCCAATATCGAGGTTATTGATGTTCCAGGGTTAGTCAGCGGTTCTAGCACTGGCAAAGGCGTGGGGAATCAGTTTTTGGATAACATAAGAAAAGCGGATCTTTTAGTACATATACTTAGGGCTTTTGAAAATAAGGAAGTCATACATGTTGACGGTTCCATAAACCCTATGCGTGATATCGAAACCATCAATATGGAGCTTTTATTTGCAGACTTGGGAGTCATTGATAACAGAATCGACAGAATAAAAAATTCAAAAAAGGTTACAAAAGAAAACCTTCAGGAACTGGAAGTATTAAAAAAATGCAAGGAAGGTTTGGAAAACGGATTGTTGATTCATAATCTTGATTTAGGCGACGAAGAAAAAGAACACCTTAAGACTTTTGGCTTTTTATCCGAAAAGCCTATGATTTTGGTTGTGAATTTAGACGAATATCAGTTAAAATCCGGCGATTATCCTACAAAAGAAGATATTAGGGAGTTTTCTGAGAAAGTAAATACGCCATTAATTGAGTTATGTATAGAATCGGAGCTGGAGATAAGTAAACTGGAACCGGAGGACAGAGAGATTTTTATTGAGGATTTAGGAATAACCGAATCGGGTGTGGATATACTGTCACGAACCGCCTATGACCATTTAGGTTTGATATCTTTTCTCACGACGGGGCCCGATGAGGTTAGAGCTTGGACTATAAATAAAAACACAATAGCTAAAAAGGCCGCCGGTAAGATTCATACAGATATAGAAAAAGGTTTTATCCGCGCGGAAGTATGTAAGTTTAGGCATTTAAAAGAATACGGCTCCATGGCTAAGATCAAAGAGAAGGGACTTGCCACATTGGAGGGTAAAGAATATATTGTTGAAGACGGAGATATTATAAACTTCAGATTTAATGTATAACATAATAACACAATAGTTGAACGATTATTCAGCTATCGTTAGGACATCGTTCAACTACTGCTCAACAATCGTTTAACTATCGTTCATCTGTCGTTCTTTAGTAGCTTCCTGATTTCGTTAAGCTGTTCCTTATCAAGAATAAAATAAGAAACCTTATCAATGGTTTTTCCATGCCCTTCTAAGGTATGGTATTCAAATTTGTCTTTTAAGCGCTGTCCTTGAATAAAATAACTTGCCATATCGGAGGCATTCATATCTGTCTTAATGTCATCGCGTATAACCATATAGGCTCGGGGAATCAATGGAATATTCTCCGTCTTTAAAAAACTTTGCTGCAAATCCTTTACAAATTGCTGCTGCCTATATACCCTTGCCAAATCTCCTCTGCCGTCATTTCTATATCTTAAATATTCCAAAGTCTGTATCCCATTCAGCTTATGGGTACCCTTTTTTAGTATAAACTTTTTTTTCAGTTCCGGATCTGCTATTTTAATATCTTTTGGTATAGTGACAGTAAAACCCCCAAGAGCATCAACGCCGTTTTTAATAGCGTTAAAGTTTAACACTAAATAATTATCTATATTGATATCCAGTAAGTTTTCAACAATTTTTTTACTTAAGTCGATTCCTCCGATTGCATAAGCTGAATTAATTTTTATTCTCCCTTTATTCTTAAGAGAAATCTGTGAATCTCTGGGAATCGATACAAATATTATTTTATCTTCTTTAAAACTGAGAACAATCATAACATCGGAGCGGGATGGTTCGCCTTTTCTTGAATCAATACCAAGTACCAATATGTTCTTATCCGAAATCTTTTCAGGCTGCTTTACACCCAAATCAGTATCTTCGGCATATCTTGCGTTTATGTTTTTGTTTTTTGATATTTGTGCATTATAATTGATATAGGGTGAAGCCATTGATGCTGCAAAAAAGACAAATAGCAAAACAAAAAAAGTCAGTGTTTTTTTCAAATAATCACCTAAATTTTTATGAAGTCATCCAAAGGTCCGGCTATGGATTCTATATAGATAGTATTTACATATAAATTTATTGTTTTC
>CAZMPR010000025.1:0-4511 GCA_964568265.1 uncultured Clostridiaceae bacterium
CCTTCTCTTTTAACTATTGCCACTTCTATGTTTGGGGACTTCGCAAATAGCTCTGTTTTATTTTCCCTTATTGTATATATTCAGACCTATTCAGTGCATATTTATGAACAAAATGTCAATGGCGAACGGATGAAAGATAGCGAATTAACAACCTTACTGCTATTGTAATCTATTATTTACTAATATATAATAATGAAGTAATACGCAATGAAATATAAAGATTTGACTTGTTTTTAAAAAAGTAAATAAATATAAATAGTGAGGCTTAGATGATGAAAAAAACCAGTATAGGCGGGCAGGCCGTTATAGAAGGGGTCATGATGAAAGGCCCCGAGAGCATTGCAATCGCAGTTAGAAAGCCTGACGGCGAAATTGTTTTAAAGAAAGAAAATTTAAAATCAAGCAGGAAGACGATTTCAAAAATTCCAATTATAAGAGGGATGTTTGCTTTTATAGACGCTATGGTAATAGGTGTTAAAGCCCTCAGCTTTTCCGCGGAATTTTTAGAGGATGAGGAGAGCAATAAGCCCAAAAAACCTTCTAAATGGGATAATTTTTTGGATAAGAATATGATTGCCATATCAATTGTGTTTTCTATATTTTTTTCTATCGGGCTTTTTATATTGCTGCCTACATTGGCGGTGAGCTTTGTAGGAAATATTTCGAATAACCCGCTAATTATGAATCTGATTGAGGGTCTTATCAGAGTGGTTATATTTGTAGGTTATATTGCAGCCATATCAAAGATGAAAGATATAAAAAGGGTTTTTGAGTATCACGGTGCGGAGCATAAGACTATATTTTGCTATGAAAACGGAGAAGAACTTACGGCGGAGAACGCACGAAAATTTAAAAGACTTCACCCACGCTGCGGCACCAGTTTTCTCTTTTTAGTTATGATAGTGAGTATTTTATTATTTTCGTTTTTTAGATGGCCGAATCTTCTGGCTAGGTTAATCATCAGGATAGCACTGATGCCTATTGTCGCGGGCATATCCTACGAAATAATTAACTGGGCAGGAAAAAGCGATTCAAAGCTTGTTTGTGCAGTTTCGGCACCGGGGCTTTGGCTTCAGAAAATAACAACCCAAGAACCCGACGACAGCCAATTAGAAGTAGCTATAGAAGCCCTTAAAAATGTTTTGGTAGAAGATCGGGAGGCTGATTTGTGGTAATGTATACCATAAAAAGCTTGTTAAAAAAAGGCGTTAGTATATTAAAAGAAGCAAATAGTGATAATCCCATATTGGACGGGGAAGTGCTTTTAGCCTATGTTTTGGCTGTCAGCAAAGAAAAACTTATAGCAGATAGAGATAGCGCAGTAAGTGGCAATGATGCGGATAGTTATTTAGAAGTCATAGAAGAAAGGGCATCGGGTAAGCCTGTTCAATATATAACTGGGAAACAGGAGTTTATGGGTCTGAATTTTAACGTAGGACCGGGTGTTTTAATTCCCAGAGGAGATACGGAAATTATTGTTGAAAGAATTATAAAACTTTTGGAAGGCAAAGAAACGTCGAGGATTGCAGACCTTTGTACCGGTTGCGGTGCCATAGGAATAAGCTTGGCATATTATATAAAGGATTCTTTTTTATATATGACAGACATATCAAAGGCGGCATTGGGTTATTGCAGATACAATGCCGTAAAGATTGGTGTAGAGAAAAGAATCAAAGTTATGGAAGGGGATTTAACAGCCCCGTTGTTTTCAGATAAATTAGAGGGTGAATTGGATGTTTTGGTTTCTAACCCCCCATATATTTCAAAAAAAGAAATTGATAAATTGCCTGTTAGCGTCGGGCGATATGAGCCCCGCTTAGCTCTTTACGGCGGTGAAGAGGGCTTTGATTGCTATGAAAAAATAATTAAGGATGCGCCTAAATTATTAAAAAAAGGCGGCATACTTATTTTTGAAATAGGTTATAATCAAGGGCATACTATAAAGGAAATGATAGAAAAAGCCGGTTTTTTTGAAGGTATTGAATTGGAAAAGGATTTAGCCGGTTATGATAGATGTGTATATTGTTTTTTGAAGGAGTAGATAATTAATATGTATGATAAACTAAAATTTATTGAAGAGAAATATGATGAATTAAGCAATACCATCAGCGACCCGGAGGTTATTGCAGACCAGAATAGATGGAGAGAATTGATGAAAGAGCATTCGAATCTTGAGCCCATTGTTGCCAAGTTTAAAGAGTACAGAGATGCACTTACAGGCATAGATGATTCCAGGGAAATGCTGCAAGTTGAAGATGATAAAGATTTTGTTGATATGATAAAGGCTGAGCTTTCGGATTTGGAAGAAAAGAAGACGGTAATGGAAGAAGAGCTGAAAATAATGCTGTTGCCCCAAGACCCCAATGATGAAAAAAATGTAATCGTAGAAATTAGGGGGGCTGCCGGCGGTGAAGAAGCGGCACTTTTTGCGGGAGATCTTTACAGAATGTATATCAGGTATGCAGAAAGGATGAACTGGAAGACGGAGGTTCTAAGCTCAAATCCAACAGATATAGGCGGTTACAAAGAGGTAGTATTTGAAATAACCGGCAAGGGAGCCTTCAGTAGGCTTAAATATGAGAGCGGAGCACATAGGGTGCAGAGAGTGCCCACTACAGAGGCAGGGGGAAGGGTGCACACATCCACTTCCACTGTTGTTGTGATGCCCGAAGCCGATGACCTCGATTTTCAGCTGGACTTAAACGATGTAAGAATAGATGTATACCGTTCCAGCGGTCATGGCGGGCAAAGTGTCAATACAACGGACTCTGCTGTTAGAGTTACCCATATACCCACTAATACCGTGGTAACTTGCCAGGATGAGAAATCACAGTTGAAAAATAAAGATAAAGCGCTGAAAATACTTAAAACTAAGCTTTTGGATGCTGAAACAGAAAAGATGAACGCGGAAATAGCATCCGAAAGAAAGAGCAAGGTGGGTACCGGCGATAGAAGCGAAAGGATAAGGACTTACAATTTCCCCCAAGGAAGGGTGACAGACCACAGAATTGGGTTCACTTTATATAGATTGGAAGCTTTCCTAGACGGAGATTTGGACGAGATGATAGACAATTTGATAACCACAGATCAAGCCGAAAGGCTGAAAAATAACGAATAAGAATTTTAGAACAGGCAGAAACAAATCTGCCTGTTATAAAATCCTTCCAACAATCCAACAGTCCAACTGTCCACTGTCCACTTTCCGCTTTCCGCTTTCCACTTTCTACTTTCAGCTTTCCGCTTTCTACTTTATACTGTTCTATTTTTTCATCTTTCGAATAAAATTAATAGATGATAAGGTTTATCAATTACTATGCAGTTATGAAAGGATGGGGAGAATGAACAGGCTTTGGGCTGTAACATTAATCGGCTTTATTACGGGAATGGTAGGCACAGGTTTAGGCGGTATGACAGCCTTTTTTTTACATAGACCCGGTAAAAAAGTTATGGCGGTAATTTTGGGATTTACCGGCGGTGTAATGCTTTCAGTAGTATGCTTTGATTTAATCCCTCAGTCCTTTGAAACCGGTGGAATGCTGATAGGATTTTTGGGGGTTATAGCCGGTGCGGTGGGAGTATTATTGATGGATATGCTTATTTCAAAAATTCCGGGAAAGCCTGCGGACGATAAAGATATGGATTTTATAAAAAGCGGGATTTTACTTGGCATGGGCATAGCCGTTCATAATTTTCCCGAAGGACTTGCGGTGGGTTCCGGTTTTGCCGCTCAAAATTCCATCGGTCTCAGGTTGGCGCTTATAATAGCTCTGCACGATATGCCTGAAGGTATAGCTATGGCGGTGCCGTTAAAACTAGGCGGCTACAAGCCGACTATGGTATTTTTATATACTATCATAGCGGGGATACCAACGGGCATCGGTGCTTTTTTTGGAGAGCTGTTGGGCGGTATATCGGATGTTTTTATTTCACTGTGTATGGGTTTTGCCGGAGGAGCCATGCTCTATATCACCTGCGGTGAAATTATACCGAAAACCCAATCCATCTATAAAGGAAGAATATCAACCGCAGGCATGATTTTTGGCCTTCTCTGCGGATTATACATTATCATGGTTTTGTAATAGTAACAGTATCGGAATTATCATTTTAAATGATTCTGCTACCGGAAGATTTTATCATTTAATTTCGGATGTTTTTGCTATAATTATGATATAATAAAATTAAGCCTATATAAAATTAAAATTCCGAGGTGCGTTAGTATGAGTATAAAGGTTACCGTATTGGTTCAAAAAGAGGATAACTGGTATGTTGCTACTTGCATTGATAATGATGTAACATCACAAGGGAAAACTATAGAAGAGTCTTTGGATAATTTAGAAGAAGCATTGGAGCTGTATTATGTTAGTTAAGCTATAGTTCAACTATCGTTCTCCTACTGTTCAACTATCGTTCAACTATCGCCCTACTACCGTTCTCCTACCGTTCTACTATCGTTCAACTACCGTTCTACTATCGTTCAACTACCGTTCTACTATCGTTCAACTACCGTTCTA
>CAZMPR010000025.1:4611-7778 GCA_964568265.1 uncultured Clostridiaceae bacterium
CTATCGTTCAACTACCGTTCCACTATTGTTCTTCTATTGTTAAAAATATTGTTACCCTCCGATAATTGTGCTAATATATATTTAGTCTACAAGTTGGAGGGTATTTTTGTGGAAACACTTATACATAATTTAGATATAAATAATTTAGATATAAAGGCAATAGATGAAGGAGCCGCTGTGATAAGAAAAGGCGGCACCGTTATATTTCCTACTGAAACGGTTTATGGATTAGGTGCCAATGCTTTGGCGGAAACGTCCGTAAGCCGTATTTTTCATGCCAAAGGGCGGCCATCGGATAACCCACTTATCGTTCATGTTTCAAATTATGATATGCTCCTTTTCTGTATCGGAGAGCCGTTATCTGATAAGGCACAAAAACTAATTGCGAATTTTTGGCCGGGACCTCTCACCATAGTTTTTAAAAAGTCAGAGTATATACCGAAGGAAGTGACAGCGGGTTTGGAGACCGTTGCCATAAGAATGCCTGATAACAAAATAGCGTTGGAACTAATAGAGAGAAGCATGGTTCCTATTGCGGCACCTTCGGCAAATATATCCGGAAAGCCCAGTCCTACCGCCCCGGAGCATGTTATTTCCGATATGGAAGGCAAGGTAGATATGATTCTGCTTTGCAGCAGCACTGTTGTTGGTGTGGAGTCTACGGTTATAGATATTTCAGGCAAAACGCCGATTATTCTAAGACCCGGGGGAGTCACCAAAGAGGATTTGGAAAGAGTTTTAGGCAAAGTGGATATCGATGCGGGGGTTATCAACGAAGAATTTTCGCCAAAGTCTCCGGGAATGAAATATACCCATTATGCCCCGGATGCCCAAATGGTAATTGTAAAAGGTGAAAATGCGCCTGAAAAGATTTTAGAATTAATTAAAAATGATATAGAGCAGGGGCTTAAGGTTGGGGTGCTCACCATAGACGAGCATAGGGATAAGTACAAGGGTCTAACAGCTATTTCTATCGGCAGCAACAATGAAGAAGCAGCTCATAATCTTTTTAATGCCCTAAGGGAATTCGATAAAATCGGTGTGGATAAAATATATGCGGAGGCACTGAAAGAGGAATATTTGGGTTTGGCAGTGATGAATAGGATGAAAAAAGCCGCAGGGTTTAATATAATTGAATTATAGGAGTGGGTATATGTTTAGAATAATGTTCGTGTGTACCGGCAATACTTGCAGAAGCAGTATGGCGGAAGGAATCATGAAAAACTTGATAAAAAACAGCAAGTTAGAGAAAGATGTTTACATATCATCATCGGGGACAGGAGTTAATATATCATTACCCGCGTCAGAGCATGCCGTTACTGTCCTTGAAGAAATTGAAACGGATATATCGGAACACTGGTCAAGGCCTATTACCAAAGAACTCATAGAAGATTCGGACTTGATTTTAGGAATGACTGAGGCTCATAAAAATCATGTTTTAAGAATCATGCCGGAAGCCAAAGACAAAACTTTCACTTTGATAGAATATACAATGGACGGCAAAAAAGGAGATATATCAGATCCTTATTTTATGGATTTGGATACCTATAGAAATATTCGTGATGAAATAATGAAATACCTGGAGCTTCTATTGACTAAAATAATTGGGAAAATGGAAAGCTGAGAGCTGAAAGTGGAAAGCTATAAGTTGGTTAGTTGGAAGAGTTGGAACATGTTGGGCGGTCTTTGACCGCCGGGGACATGCTTTGTGTAAAGTACTGAACGGGAGGAATGAACTTGAAAATAGTAATCGGCAGCGACCACGGAGGATTCAGACTCAAAAATGAAATAATATCTCATTTGAAAGACAAAAAAATAGAATACAAGGATTTAGGTACATATAGTGACGAATCGGTGGATTATCCCGATTTCGGACAGGCAGTAGGACTTGCCGTTGCATCGGGAGAATTCGATAGAGGTATCGTAATATGCGGTACAGGAATTGGGATAAGCATTGCGGCTAACAAGGTGCCGGGAATTAGAGCTGCTCTTTGCGGAGATTGTTTTTCCGCGAAAGCCTCCAGAGAACATAATGATGCCAATGTGCTGGCCTTAGGCGAAAGAGTAATAGGTACCGAATTGGCAAAAATGATAGTAGACATATGGCTGGAAACAGAATTTGCCGGAGGAAGACACGAAAAGAGAGTAAACAAGATTAAAGAAATAGAAAAAGGTGCAGGGGCATAAGATTCTTCAGTCGCAGACTCTTTCAGAATGACAGCATTATTACTGCTCAACCATCGTTCAACTATCGTTTAACCATCGTTCAACTATCGTTAAACTACTGTTAAAAAAGGGTGGATTCGGATATGAAAGAATATAAAAATGTAAACCTAATCGATCATCCCATGGTGCAGCATAAACTGACAATACTTAGGGACATAAACACCGGAGTTAAAGAGTTTAGGGAATTGGCGGAAGAATTGTCATTACTTATGGGCTATGAAGTTACAAGAAATTTACCATTGGAAGACATAGAAATCGAAACTCCCATATGCAAAACCACGTCAAAAGTTATATCAGGCAAAAAGTTGGGTATAGTGCCAATTTTAAGAGCAGGTTTGGGAATGGTTGACGGTTTATTAAAATTGGTGCCTACGGCAAAGGTAGGCCATGTTGGCTTGTACAGAGACCCGGTTACCTTAAACCCTGTGGAATACTATTGCAAGTTCCCAACGGATATTGCCGAAAGAGAAATTATTATTCTTGACCCCATGCTTGCCACGGGTGGCTCCGCATCTGCAGCGATAGACTTTTTAAAAGAAAAGGGGGCAAAAAGTATAAAGCTTATGTGTTTTTTGGCAGCACCGGAAGGAATAAAGGCTGTCACAATAAAGCATCCCGATGTAGAAATATTTTTGGCGGCCATAGATGAAAAACTAAATGAACACGGTTACATAGTGCCCGGATTGGGAGATGCCGGAGACAGATTATACGGAACTAAGTAAGGCTTACGGCTTACAGACTGCAAATTTTCAATTTTAGGAGGAAATTCGCATGCAAAGAAAGGACAAGCATAATTATTATTTAGACATTGCCGAAACAGTTCTTGAACGTGGGACATGTCTTAGAAGGAATTACGGCGCTATTATTGTAAAAAACGATGAGATAATTTCTACCGGTTACAGCGGTGCACCACGCGGAAGGGCAAACTGCAGCGATTTAGG
>CAZMPR010000025.1:7788-12259 GCA_964568265.1 uncultured Clostridiaceae bacterium
TGCAGGAGTGTGCATGCGGAAGCTAATTGTATTATATCCGCAAGCAGACGTGATATGATAGACTCCGTACTTTATTTGGTGGGCAGAGATATGGAGACGGGAGAGCTTGTTCAAAATGCAAATTCATGTACCATGTGCAAGAGACTTATTATAAACGCCGGTATAAGCATGGTGATCATCAGAGACAATAAAGAACAATACAGGATAATAAAGGCTCGAGAATGGATAGATGACGATGATTCTCTTACAGAGATGATGGGGTATTAAAATAGGTATAAAAAGGATAACGATACGGAAAGACTAAAGCGGAAGGCTGAAAGCGGAATGCACTTGCTCTTCAGTCGCATGCTCCTTCAGAATGACAACTTAAGCGTATCAAATGAAAACTTACCCATTACAATAGAGAAAATTTAGATTGTAAACAAAAATTTAAAAATTTCAAAAAATAAAAAAATCCCACATGTTTTTTTTATGAAACAGCAAAAAATAATAACGGGAGAAACAAAATAACCTGTAAATGGCAAGTTTGACTTTATTTTTTGTTTGATTTAAAATTATTATGTTGGGACAGTATCCAGTTTATACCCGGGAGTGATAAAATGAGAAACTATATGATGGCATTCTTTATTTCAGTCTTATTAGCATATTTTATAACACCTTTTGCAAAAAAATGGGCTGACAAAGTAGGTGCCATAGATGTACCAAAAGATAATCGCAGAATCCACATGAAACCGACGCCGTTGTTGGGTGGATTGGCAATTTATTTTGCATGTATGATAGGTATGATAATTTTTGTTCCTATGAATCAAAGGATTTTAGGAATAATGGCAGGAGCAACTGTTATTGTCGCATGCGGGTATTTAGACGATGTCAAATCTTTATCTCCTAAGACCAAACTTGTTATACAGGTATTTGCAGCACTTATTGTTATTTACGGCGGAGTAAGAATAAACAGACTTACCAACCCGCTGGTTTTTTTAGGCGGAAGCAAATGGATAGAATTGGGGATATTATCCTATCCTTTGACTCTGCTTTGGATTGTGGGTCTTACAAATGCGTTTAATTTGATAGACGGACTGGATGGTCTCGCCGCAGGTGTTTCTGTTATATCGAGCATGACGTTATTTGTAGCAGCTATAATTTTAGGACCGGAACAGCAATATGTCCCGGTAATAACGGCAATCCTGGCGGGTTCAACATTGGGATTTTTACCCTATAATTTTAATCCGGCAAAAATTTTTATGGGCGACACGGGAGCCCTGTTTTTAGGTTTTATGCTCTCGGTTATATCTGCCATAGGAGTTTTAAAAAGCGCTACAGCTTTGGCTATTCTAATTCCTGTCTTTGCTATGGGGTTGCCTATAATAGATACTATTCTGGCTATGATAAGAAGGGCGGCAAATGGCAAGTCTATGGTAGAAGCGGATAAAGGACATCTTCACCATAAGCTTTTAGAAAAAGGCTATAGCCAAAAACAAGCTGTCTTGACTTTATATTCGTTAAGTGCTGTATTGGGAGTAGGAGCAGTCGCTATTATAGAAGTAAAGCTGAAAACATTATATTTCTTAGTGTTTTTAGTTTTCGCTGTGACATCCATGGGGATAAGGCATCTAAAAACACTTAATAATAAAGACAATAAAAATAAATTAGATGCATAAAAAGAGCTGGAAAACGGCACAGTCGATATATAGACTGTGCCTTTTTAAGACATAGAATAAATTTAATATGCGAGGAGGTTTTTGAATGCTTAAAGTGCTGTCAGTATTTGGCACAAGGCCTGAAGCGATAAAGATGGCTCCGCTGATAAACATATTGCAGAAGGATGAGTTTATAGAATCAAAAGTTTGTGTTACTGCACAACACAGAGAGATGCTGGATCAGGTACTTGAGATATTTAAAATAACGCCGGATTATGATTTGGATATAATGGAAAAAAAGCAGAGCCTTTCAGATATAACAACTAACGCATTGAAGGGTTTGGAAAAAGTTATCGGCGAGGCCAAACCCGATATAGTTTTAGTTCACGGCGATACTTCAACTACCTTTGCCGGTGCTTTGGCTTCCTATTATAATAAAGTGAATATCGGCCATGTGGAAGCGGGGCTTAGGACCTATAATAAGTTTTTTCCTTATCCGGAGGAAATGAACAGAAAATTGGTGGGCGCCATGGCAGACTTGCATTTTGCACCCACCTATAATTCAAAGAAGAATTTAAAAAAGGAAAATGTAGATGAAAGCGCTATTTTCATAACAGGAAATACAGTTATTGATGCTTTAAAAACAACAATTAACAAAGAATACAATTTTAAAAATACTATACTTAATAAAGCGGACTTTTCCAACAGAATTGTTTTAGTGACAGCTCACAGAAGAGAGAATATAGGAGAACCTTTGGAAAACATTTGCTATGCGATAAAGCAAATTTCTAAAGATTACACAGATACGGAAGTTATTTATCCGGTACATATGAATCCAGAAGTGAGAGAAATTGTTTTTAGAATCCTGGGAGATCGGGATAGAATACATCTAATCGACCCCATTGATGTAGTGGAAATGCATAATTTGATGGATAGATCTTATCTCATACTCACCGATTCAGGCGGTCTGCAAGAAGAGGCTCCTTCATTAGGAAAGCCGGTATTAGTACTTCGTTCTGAAACGGAAAGGCCTGAGGCTATTGAGTTCGGAACCGTAAAGCTTGCGGGAACCAAAATGAAAAATATTTATGGGTTAACCTCTGTGCTTTTAAACGATAAAGAAGAATATGATAAAATGGCCAATGCCGTAAACCCGTATGGTGATGGATTTGCATCGGAGAGAATAAGAGATTGTTTATTATATAAATTTAAGTACAAAAAAGAAAGGCCTATGGATTTTGCACCCTAAGTCGAAATAAAACACTATATAATTAAAAAATCCTCCTACAAATTATCTGCAGAGGTTTTTTTGGAGTACCTTTCACATTTGAGCTTATAAATAAGCTCGTCCAATTCCTCGCTACACTTTAATACTTCCTTGCTGTTAATCCCGTGCTGTGAGATTAAAATATGCAAGTTATTCCTTAGTAACTCAATTTGTTCATTAATATCCGACTTTATTTGTTTGCAGTTTTCGCACAATTTCAGTCCCCCTTGATATGTCCTATATATACATATTAATGCAAAAATTAACACTTTTCAATAAAAATGGTTCATTATCGTTCGACAATGAAATGAGGTATTATACTCTCCAGAAAATATTTTGTCGAAAGTTAATGAGCATATTTAGGTACTTTTCAAATATTATATATAAGCATTAAATTTTTAATGCTTCTTCTTCTTGCGATGGTATAAAGCTAAAGTAGGCAAAAACCTGACTTTTAGCGAGGTGTAAAGATGAAAAGGATTGTTGCCTTTTATATACTCAGCATTTTTTCTTTTTTTATGTTGCCGATTTTGATTAACAGCTGCCAAAAAACGAAATTACCGGAAGTTGAAATCAGCGACGGTTATATAGTTCGTGTTTATGACTGCACCGATAATAAGGTATTGGAATTGGAACTGGAGGAATATGTTATGGGTGTAGTGGCTGCAGAAATGCCTGCGGACTTTCATATGGAGGCACTTAAGGCTCAGGCATTGGCTGCAAGAACATATACAATGTTAAGAATGAAATGCTTTGGAGGTAAGGGTTGCATTAATCATGAAGGGACTGACATTTGTACAGATTCCACACATTGTCAGGCATACAGGGATCCGAAAAAGTTAGGAAAGAGTTATAAAAAAATAACGGAAGCAGTTATGAGTACAAAAGGTGAAATAATAATATATGAAAAGCAGCTGATTGATGCGGTTTTTCATTCTACCAGCGGCGGTAAAACTGAAAATTCGGAAGATGTTTGGTCTAATAAGGTTCCCTATTTAAGATCCGTTATATCGGAATATGAAGAAAATTCGCCCAAGTTAGCTAGTACGGAAAATATCAACATAGATGATTTTATCGAAGGAGTAAAGTCTTTAAACAAAGATGTGATTATTAATAAAAAAAATATAGTCAATGAAATGAATATCATCAGCAGAAGCGAAGGAGGAAAAATACTGGAGATTAAAATAGGAAACAAAACATTTACCGGCAGGGAAATAAGAGAAAAGTTCGGATTTAATTCAGCAAACTTCACTTATACTATAAAAGGGAAAGAAATAAGCTTCATAGTCATAGGCTACGGTCACGGTATAGGTATGAGTCAGTACGGTGCTAACGGCATGGCCTGCAACGGTTATGACTATAGAAGCATAATCAGGCATTATTATCAAGGAGTTGAAATTGCAAGTATAGAGAGTTTTATGTAAAAGCTCTCTTTTTTTGTATTATTTTTAAATTCTCCGGCAATAATATTGTTGGAGGTGTCAAAGAATGAAATTTAAAGATTTTTTTTCAAAACAAAAATCTATTATTCCTATTGTAATAATAATTGCGATGTTAGCTACTTTAG
>CAZMPR010000026.1:0-12197 GCA_964568265.1 uncultured Clostridiaceae bacterium
GTTACAAGGGATTTGGCGGCGGCTTTATACAGGAAGAGGACCTATGATTTTTACAAAAATGTCTATGTGGTGGGTGGTACTCAGGCATTGCACTTTAAGCAGGTTTTTTCAATAATGAAATTATTGGGCTATGATTGGGCAGATGATTGTGTTCATGTTGGCACAGCTTTAGTCAAGTTTGCGGATAAAAAACTTTCCACGAGGAAGGGTGATGTAATATTTGCAAAAGATGTAATAGACGAAGCAATAATAAAGACTTTGGAAGTAATTGAAAGCAAAAACCCAAATTTGGTAAATAAAGAATTAATAGCAAAACAAGTTGGAATAGGGGCTATAAACTATACTTTTCTAAAGAACAGCAGAGAAAGAGATGTGGTATTCAGTTGGGAGGAAAGTCTAAGCTTTGAAGGAGAGTCGGGTCCTTACGTACAATACAGTTATGTGCGCGGAAGCAGTATATTGAATAAAGCCGGGGGTTTCAATAAAGATGCAGATTTATCCGTTCTTACTACGGAAGATGAATTCAATCTTGTAAAGCTTCTGGGTTCATTCAATGATGCATTAAAAGAAGCTGCGGAAAGGTATGAACCTTTTGTTGTAACAAGATATGTAACAGACCTGGCGAAAGCCTACAACAAATTCTATAACAGCCACCACATATTAAACGCGGAGGAAAAAGTGAAAGATGCCAGACTGGTTCTTACAAAAGCCGTATGTACAGTATTAAAAGTTTCATTAGGTATATTAGGTATAGAAACACCGGAAAGCATGTAATAAAAACCATGTAAATTGAATAAGTAAGACATATATGATATTATTATTTGGAATTCAATTTAGGGGGTCTAAAAATGAATCGAATTTTTGGTACCGACGGTGTCAGAGGTATAGCTAATACTGAATTAAATTCGGAACTGGCATATAATTTAGGCAGGGCGGGAGCATATGTTCTTACCGAGGAAACTCATCATAAGCCGAAAATAGCATTGGGTATGGATACCAGAATATCCTGTGATATGCTTGGTTCTGCACTTACAGCCGGGATATGCTCAATGGGCGGTGAAGCTATCATTTTGGGTGTACAACCGACTCCTGCGGTGGCATATCTTACCAGGCACTATAATTTTGATGCGGGTATTATGATATCTGCTTCTCATAACTCTTTTGAATATAATGGTATTAAATTTTTTGATAATAGGGGTTTCAAGCTTTCGGATGAATTGGAAGATAAAATACAGGAAGTAATAGATAATGGCTTACTAAATCTGCCTAATCCAACCGGGGAAGGAATAGGCAGGAAGATAGAAATAGACAACGCCACCCTTGATTACATAAGATTTTTAAAAAATGCAGTTAATATTGATTTAAAGGGAATGAAAATCGCCTTGGATTGTGCAAATGGTGCTTCATATATTGCAGCACCTGCAATCCTATCAGAATTAGGGGCTCAACTCATTATTATAAACGATAAACCCGACGGCAAAAATATTAATAAAAACTGCGGCTCAACTGATACGCAAATGCTGCAGAAGATTGTCATTGAAAATAATGCCCATATAGGGCTGGCATTTGACGGTGATGCTGACAGGCTTATTGCTATTGATAACGAAGGTAGGATAGTGAATGGGGATCACATAATGGCTATATGCGGTAAATATATGAAGGCCAAAGGGAACCTTAAACAGAATACTGTAGTTTCAACCATAATGAGCAATATGGGTTTGGAAATAGCCCTGACAAAGGAGCAATGCAAATTCCTAAGGACCAAAGTAGGAGACAGATATGTTTTGGAGGAAATGATTAAATACGGATATAATTTTGGTGGTGAACAATCCGGACATATTATTTTTCTCGATCATAATACAACGGGGGATGGTATCTTAACCGCATTAAAGCTCCTATCTGTAATGATAGAAACAGGGTTGGACTTATCAGAACTGAAATCAATTGTAAAAGAATTACCTCAAGTTTTAGTTAATGCCAAGATAAAAAACGGCAACAAAGATAAGTATATGAATGATTATGACATAAAATATGCCATAGATAATATAGAAAAAAATATGCATAACAGAGGCAGAGTAGTGATAAGACCTTCGGGCACCGAACCTTTAGTCCGTGTAATGATAGAAGGCGAGGATGAGCTTATGATACGCAGTTATGCTGAAAGCTTAGCCTTACTGATTGAGAAGAAACTTTCGTAGAATAAATAGACATATGCTGCCAATAAGGAATGGCATGCCATTCCTTATTGGCAGATTTAGAATTTCCTTAAACCAATATAGAAATTATTTAAATCATTTCTAACTTTTTCATTCTTCTCCATAAGGTTGAGCGATCAATACCCAAAATCTCTGCGGCTTTCCCCTTATTGCCACCTGCCTGCTGTAATGCTTTTGATATTTCTTCCCATTGAGGGTTCACGAAAGTTTGGAAATTTTCACTTGAAGGTGCAGCTTGTTCTATTACCGGAACCTGTGGATCCAATAAACGTATGATATCTTCACTTTTTATATTTGTTGTAGTTGAAGTGGCAATAATACGTTCAGAAAGATTTCTTACCTCTCGAACATTTCCGCACCATTGATAATGGAGGATAAAGTTGGCTGCATCTTCTGTTATAACGATATTAGAACTCATGCTTTTAAGGAAATACTTTAAAAGAATCAACGGATCTTTTTCGCGCTCTCGCAAAGATGGTATTTTCAAATTTAAAACGTTTAATCTATAGTAGAGATCCTCTCTGAACTTACCTTGTTGTACAAGGTTGTATATGTTTTTGTTGGTTGCCGTAATAACCCTTACGTCTACCGGTTTAATTTTTCGGCTACCAAGACGTGTTATATATTTTTCTTGCAACACGCGCAGCAGCCTTCCCTGGCTTGAATAGCTAAGCTCTGATATTTCATCTAAAAATATTGTTCCTCCGTGGGCGGCCTCAAAAAGCCCAATCCGTCCTTTTCTATCGGCTCCTGTAAAGGCCCCCTCTACATATCCAAACAACTCACTTTCCAACAAAGTTTCGGGTAAAGCAGCACAGTTTATTGCAATGAAAGATCCTGTTGAACGATTGCTTTCGTTATGTATGCTTTGGGCAAATAATTCTTTTCCGCTTCCGGTCTCACCATAAATCAAAATACTTGAATCGGTTTTACTATATTTTTTTGCTATGCGAATTGTTTCATGTAGAGCATGGCTTTGCCCCACAATATCATTAAAAGAAAAATAAGTTGCATTTTTATTTGTAACAAAGGCTTGCTTACGTATCTGTGCTTTTAAGGTCTCTATATGGGACAACTCATATAATGTATAAAGTGTAATTCCATATTCTTGTTCATCATTAGTAAAAGGTTTTTTAACAACCAGAACTTCATTACCGTTTAAATTGAGAAGCATTTCTAATTTTTGAGGGTCCTTTATCGGTAAAAAGTCGATAATAGATTTGCCGGTAGCTTGATAGGGTTTAATTTGCAATACTTTCGCTGCGCTTGAATTAACTGATATGATATTGCCGGATATATCAACAGAAATAACACCGGCATTTATGCTATCAAGCAATTTATTAAGAAAACCTTGTCGTGCATTTTCTACTTCTATAGCTTTTTTTACTTGTTTTATATCGTGTATTGCATGAATAATACTCTCAGGTCCCAACGTTAAGGGGATAGCTTGCACCGGAACCCTTAGCTCATTTACCATTTTACAGGTAAGGGCACCGCCTAGTATAAATTTAGCACCCCTATAAATAGCATCATTTATGGTATTCTCTAATTTATTAAATGGTACCATCTGATAGCTCATGATGTTTATTGAATAGAGCTCCTTAAAAACGCTTAGACCTGATATTTCCACATTATTCGTTATGACTGCAACAGTTGTCCCGGAAAGGCTGATCTTTCTAAGAGAACGTATGACATCATAAGCAGTAACTTGTATCTGTACAACGTGAACATTGGGAAAGCTTTCCTGTATGGCTGCTGCCGTTTTTCCACGCCCTGCTATAATTTCAAAACCCTCACTGAGCTTTTGCCGGACTAAAGGTATGGGATCGTAAGCCTCTGAAAATTCGAATGCTATATCAGGATATATTGCGCAATAGTAGCGGCGTTGATCATCATCCATCGAATCTCGGGGTATCAGAAACAGAATATTCTTAGCCATAAATTTTTCCTTCCATTAATCCTATTATTAGCTTTTTACTTATTATACGAAAAAGGCAACAAAATTGCAATGACTTGCAACAACATTTGCAATGCAAGCAACATTTTTAAGTCAAAGTATTATTAAGAGTTAAATACTCGGCTATGCTGTTTACCTATAGTATTCATTATATTATCTTGGATTGTCTATTATATAAAATTTCTTTTCTTTTATTTTGGCATAAAACTTGCTCAGAATAGAAATGTAAAGATTTAAAGGACTTTCTTATAAAGAAGGGATAACAATGGATGAGGGTTTAGTTCTTAAAGAATTTTTTTCTGAAATATATGAAGATAAAAAGATACTTTCTTCTTTCTTGGAAAAGCATGATTTGAAATATGAAGATGATATTGAGTATGCAATCGGGCTATACAAAGAAGGAGAAGTAGTAGCATGTGGTTGTTGCAGCGGTGCCTTGTTAAAAAATTTTGCTGTTGAAGAAAGATACCGGGGACAGAATATTTTAGGTCGCATCATATCGGTGTTAGTGCAAAATCGTTTTGAAGCCGGTTATTTTGAACCGATTGTCATTACACGACCATTTAATAGAGCAATGTTTATAAACAGCGGTTTTTTCACCGTAGCAGAGACAGCGGATTTAGTTTTTTTGGAACACAATAGGAACGGCATTCAACAATATATTTCAAAACTGGATAACTACGATAGTAAAATTAATAATGCAGGTGGAATAGTAGTTAATTGTAATCCATTTACATTGGGTCACCGTTATCTAATTGAGTATGCATCATCCGCTTGTGATTTTTTGCATATATTCGTAGTTGAGGAGGAACGTTCTGTTTTTCCTTTTGAAGTACGATTTGATTTAGTTAAGAAAGGAGTAAAGGATCTATCTAATGTTCGTGTACATAAAGGAGATAAATATATCATATCATCTGCGACTTTCCCAAGTTATTTTTTAAAAAAAGAAGATGATGTTGTAGAGGTACAGGCTAAACTGGATGCAACACTTTTTTCTACTAAAATAGCGCCGGCTCTTAATATCAAAAAAAGATTTGTTGGAACAGAACCTAATTGTGTAGTGACGAATAAATATAATGAGGTTATGAAAGAAATATTGCCTGAAGCAGGAATAGAAGTAATTGAAATACCACGCATCGAGACCGTTGATGGAGAAGTTATAAGCGCATCACGGGTACGAAGTCTTTTAAAAGAAGGCTATATTGGCGATGAATTACGAAAGTTAGTTCCGAAAAGCACTTATGAATTTTTAATAACTAAAGAAGCGGCATTAATTGTTGAAAGTTTAAAAAGCAAGTAGACGATGTTTATCTTTAGGAAACATTTTTTAATAAGACTTAACTGAAAGGGGCGTTAAAGTTTGAATATAAAACATCCTGCTGTGGCAGGCACACTTGAGTCTTGCGATGTGCAAGTGACGATTCACCTTAATGAGGGAAAGGGGCTGGATATACTTATTGACAGTGTGGTAAAGGCACAATTCGGTGATGCTATTTTAAAAACAGTTAAAGAAGTACTTTCATCATTTGGGGTTGAAGATGCATCAGTTTATATAAATGATAAAGGTGCCCTTGATTGGGTGATTCGTGCCCGTGTTCAAGCTGCTGTTTGCAGGGCGGCAGATTGTAATTTCGATTGGGGAAAAGAAGAGGATTCTAAGATTAAAAAACTTCAGGGGAAAAACAATAACTATTTAAAACGTACATCGCTATATGTTAGTGGTACTAGCCCCGTTAATATGGTTCAGGCTGTTTTTTATAATGAAGATTGCATGGTTTATGATATGGAGGATTCTGTTCCTGTAAATGAGAAAGATATTGCCCGTTTATTGATATATAACGCAGTACGTTTCAATCATCCTAAAGATAAATATTCGCTTATCCGTGTAAATAGCATGTATTCCGAATTTTTTGAAGATGATCTTTTAGCGGCAGTATATTCAAGACCTAATGGTATTCGTATTCCGAAGGTGGAATCTTCAAAAGAAGTTGTGGATGTTTCAGAAAAAATCGCAAGTATCGAGCGGCAAATCGGACTCGAAGTTGGGACTATAGATTTATGGTGTAATATTGAATCGTATGTTGGTGTAATAAATGCATTTGAAATTGCCAATGCTGATCCTCGCGTTGTGGCTATGGCACTTGGAGCAGAGGATTTTACAGCAAGCATGAAAGCACGTAGGACAAAACAGGGTTTGGAAATATTCCATGCCCGTAATACTGTGTTGATGGCTTGCCGCTCGGCTTGTATTGATGCTATAGATGTTGTATTTTCTGACATCAATGATATAGAGGGGTTAGAGGAAGATACAATTCTTGGCAGGAATCTTGGATTCGATGGTAAGACAATAATACATCCAAAACAAATTGATGTAGTAAATTCTCTTTTTACACCTACCAAAAAAGAAATAGCTTATGCCCAAAGAGTATTGGCTGTATTGAAAGAAGGAGAACGCTTGAATAAGGGCGCAATTACACTGGATGGAAGTATGATAGATAAACCGATGAAACTCCGCGCCTTGACAACCTTAGAATATGCCCGCGCTGCCGGAATCAAGATAGGAGGTGTAAAGAATGAAGATTAATGCAGTAGGTCGTGAATTGCCTGAAAAGATAGGCAGTTATAAGGTTAAGCCATATAAAGGCTTAAATGAATATGAAAATGAACTGTCCAAAGCAGTTACAAATAGGAGACCGACTTTGCGTCCCAATAGTGATAATAAACTAATTGAATCACTGAAGGAAGCAATTGAAGCAGTAGGATTAAAAGATGGAATGACCATTTCCTTTCACCACAGCTATCGTGAAGGAGATTTAGTTATAGGAAAAGTTCTTACCGTATGCAGGGAAATGGGTATAAAAAATCTTCGGTTTGCCCCAAGTGCTGTAGTTAACATACAAAACCCATCAATTGTAGATTTTGTAACTGACGGTACCATAGCTCAAATAGAAGCAAGTGGTATACGTGGTGATCTTGGTGATGCTGTTATAGATGGTTTGATGGACAATCCTGTAATACTGAGACCACACGGAGCGCGCCCCCGTGCAATAGAAGTTGGGGAGCTATCAATAGATGTCGCTTTTATAAGTGCATCGGCAGCTGATGAATACGGTAATGCAACGGGCCAGGTAGGACCGAATGCATGTGGTGCCCTAGGGTATTCTTTTATTGATGCGACTTCTGCAGGTAAGGTTATAGTTGTTACGGACAATCTGGTGGAATATCCATGTGTTCCAATCAGTATTTCACAGCAATATGTAGATTATGTAGTTACAGTCGATAGTGTAGGTGATCCGGAAAAAATCGGAACCGGAGCCACTCGTATGACAAATAACCCTCGGGATTTGATGATTGCAAATCGGGTAGCTGATGTTATAGCAGCTTCGCGATTATTTAAGAATGGATTCTCATTTCAAACCGGTGCAGGTGCAATCAGTATAGCATGCACAAATTTTCTGGCTGAACGTATGGAAACATCTGATGTGAAAGCAAGTTTTGCCTTAGGCGGGATTACCGCGAACATAGTAGAAATGTTTCATAAGGATTTAGTAAGAGTATTGCTTTGTTCCCAATCATTCGATGATGTAGCTGCACGCACCATAGCAGAATTTCAAAATATTGTCGAAATAGATAATGCGGTGTATTCCAATATGTATAGCAAAGGCTGTATGCTTGATAAGCTTAATTTCGGTGTATTAGCCGCTTTGGAAGTAGATGTTGATTTTAATATTAATATTCTAACGGGCTCTAGCGGTGAAATGATGGGAGGTCTTGGGGGTGGTCCTGATGTTGCGGAAGGGGCTGATATTTCCATAGTAACATTACCAATTATACGTGGAAGAATACCATCAATTGTTAAGAAAGTTTTTACTGTCTGTACACCCGGTGAAGCAATAGCAATAGTAGTAACAGAAGCCGGTATAGCTTTGAACCCACGTCATAAACATTACAATATGATTAAAGAGGATATGGAGAACGCAGGCATAAAAACTGTATCAATTGAATATTTGTGTGATTTGGCATTATCCATGACAGGTGAACCTAAACCTATAGTATGCACTGATAAAATTGTTTGCATTGTTGAGTATCGTGACGGAACTGTTATTGATGTTATAAGACAAATTAAGAGATAAAGTTTTTCTTAAAATGAGGAGAAAACGTGATGAAAGAATATGCCAATGTAGTATCGTCTAGAGAAATATTGGATTCAAAGGAACGTAGGGTAATGCGCCAAAGAAGCATGATTTCCGATGAAGATAAATCACTTATCAGCTTTACGTTGAATATTGCGGGTCATGTTAAATGTAACCCTATAATAGAGAAATGTTTTATAGAAGGAATCCGTTTAATAGAGAACCAGTTGAAAAGGCGTAATATTAAAATTATAAAGCAAATGAAGTGGATAGAAAGAACAGGCTGTGAAGCCATGTTTGCAGTTGATTTTGAAGCGATAGAGGTTAAGCATATTATGATCTCAATTGAAGAAGGCTCTACACTCGGTCGCATTTTTGATATCGACGTAATCAGTAAAAACGGGCATATTATCTCACGAAGTGAGTTAGGAATAAGCAGCAGAAGGTGTTTGGTATGTGATCATCCGGCCAAGGAATGTATTCGTAGCCAACGGCATGAATTACATGACATTGAGGGAAAAATAAATTCAATTATTAATGAGTATTTCATTTTGCAAAGAGCTGACTCTATAGCCGCAATGGCATGTAGAAGCTTAATGTATGAGCTGCTCGTTACCCCAAAACCGGGATTAGTAGACCGAAACAATAACGGCGCCCACACTGACATGGATGTTTTTACTTTTGCCGACAGCATATCAGTTTTGGCACCGTATTTTAGAAAATTGTATTTATTGGGTAACAGTGCCGGTAAAATAATGCCTGAATATTTACTTGAAAAGCTGCGTTTTTTAGGTATACAGGCAGAGGACGACATGATATGCATGACAGACAATGTAAATACACATAAAGGCGCTATTTTTTCATTAGGATTGCTCTGTGCGGCACTAGGTTGGGGTGAAACCGATGGGCAAAAATTATGTGTCGAGGAATTATTAGAGGTATGTGGCAAAATAGCCAAAGTAAGCATACATAAAGATTTAAAAAACATGACAATTGATACGGCAACAACAATGGGCGAAAAACTATATATTGAAACAGGTAATTCCGGCGCACGCAGTGAAGCAGCTGCCGGGTTTCCTTCGGTTTCTAATTATGGTCTTCCTTTTTTTAAAAAGATGATAAAGGAAGGGAAAAGCATCAATGATGCCGGTGTTTATACTCTACTGGTATTGATTAGTCAAGTTACTGATACAAATATCATATCAAGGCGTAGTTATATTGAACACCGGAACATACAGAAAAGGTTACATGAATTGTTAAATAAATCATGTTTGCCGTCCTTTGAAGAGATTAAAGAACTGGACAGTAGCTTTATAAAAAGTAATGTTAGTCCTGGGGGTTGTGCTGATTTACTGGCTTTAACCCTAATGCTTTATTTTTTAGAAAAAGAATAAAAAAGTATAAAGTAAATATTCAAGTCATATTTGAATTTGATTATAAAACAGATGAACAACAAAAAGGAGGAGAAAAATGCCTACAGTTTTATTAACAAATCATTATAATGAAATTCCTCTAAGTATTGTAAAAGGGGCTGTTCCGGAGGGCTTTGAACTTGTCACTTTGGATAAGGCTTCAAAGGAAGAAATCATAAAAAAAGCTGCAAAGGTTGACTATTTTTTAGTGAGTGGACGCCTTCCTATAGATAGAGAAGTTATCGAGGCGGCACCTAAATTAAAGATGATTCAAAGGACGGGTGTAGGCACTGACATGTTTGACATGGAAGTGTTAAAAGAAAAAGGAATACCAGTCTATGTCAATATGGGTGTTAATGCAAGGAGCGTGGCAGAACATGCGATGATGATGATTCTGTCAGTAATACGAAGACTCACCATTGTCAACAGAAATGTTAAAAACGGAATCTGGCAAAAACAAGATACAGGAGTTCAAAGCAATGAACTTGGAGGGAAAACCGTTGGTATATTGGGCATGGGAAATATTGGACGTAATTTAGCAGAAATGCTTAAGGGTTTCAACGTTAAAATAGTGTATTATGATATGTATAGGCTTAACCCCTACAGGGAAAAAGAGCTAAACGTTGAGTATGTCACACTAAATGAAGTCTTTGAAAGATCTGATATCATCAGCTTGCATTGCCCATTAACACCGGAAACCAGAAAAATTATAAACGAAGAAACCATAGCAATCATGAAAAAGGGTGTTATCATAGTCAACACTGCAAGAGGGGGACTAATCGATGAAGCCGCACTGATAAAAGCATTAGAAATGGGACATATTAAAGGAGCCGGTCTGGACGTATTTGAAAAAGAACCTCCCGAGAAAACAAATCCTTTATTAAATTTTGATAATGTAACAGTTTCACCCCATATGGGTGGATTAACATATGAGGCATTTCAAAGTATGATGGCAGGTGCTATGGAGAATATAAAAATGTTTGAGGAAGGCAATAAAGAAGCACTGGAGCCAAAAAGGCTTAGATAAGAAATAAAAATTTAAAATTAAATATAAAATAAAGCAGGAGTGATAAAAATGAAAGAAACAAGAGAATTTTTAGAAAAAATAGGGCAGCCCAAAGGTGATTTATATGAACTTCCAACATCACAAAAGAGATTTCCTGATGGAGGACAATATAGGTTTGAGGTACCAGGCATACAGGGCCCCGGAACTATGAAGACCTTGCTTGAAGAGTTGGATAGATATGATATGTTTATACATCGAGTGACACAAACAAAGGGCATCATGACACTTACCGATGAAGAAATAGAAACGATGGTAGAATTAGCGGCAAAATGGAAAGTAGAGCTTATACTTGCAATAGGACCCAGGGCAACAACTGATACAAGTGCATCAGTCCATACAGAAGAAGGACAAAGGATGGGCTACAGACTAAGAGGACAAGAACAGGTAATAAGGGCAATAGAAGAAGTAAAACGTGCGAGCGATATAGGATGCAGATCCTTTTTAGTATATGATGAAGGCTGCCTATGGGCATTAAACCAATTGAGAGAACAGGGCGGAATACCTAAAGACTGCAGATTTAAAGTATCTGCACATATGGGACATGGTAACCCATGTTCAGCGAAATTGATGGAAAGCATAGGTGCAAACTCGTTTAACCCCGTAAGAGACATACAATTACAGATGTTGGCAGCTGTAAGATATGCAATAGATATATCAATTGATATCCATACAGAGAACCCGAAGTCATCCGGAGGATTCATCAGACATTACGAAGTACCGGAAATGATAAGAGTGGCTGCACCGATATATCTAAAGACAGGCGGCTCGGTAGCACAAACTCATAGCTGGGATTCAACAGATTCAGATGCTAAAAAGAGGGCAAAGCAGATTGTTCTTGTAAAACGTGTTATAGATACTTACTATCCCGAAGCTATCTCGTCCCCCAAAGGTTCAATAAAGCATTAATAAAAGTAGCTATAAAAAAATTGGTCGGATAGAAAAAATAATGATTAGGTGAGCAGAATGAATGATAATTTAACAGATAATTTAGTAGAAAGTTTATATGAACTGGCGAAGAAAGAGATACCAGAGAATATCGTAATCCAGATAAAGAAAAGTATTTTGGATTACATAGGGAACAATTTAGCCGGTGCCAAAATAGCAATGGAGAAAAGTAATGCATATTTGGATTTATTTGAACCAGAACAGGGTGTAGCTACTGTTATTGGATTAAATAGAAAAGCATCTCTTCATAATGCGGTTTTTGCAAACGGATATAATGCACATATTACGGAATTAGATGATGGCCACCGGTTTTCTATGGTACATCTTGCATCTACAATAATACCAGCTGTTTTGGCTGTAGTCGAAAAAGAGAAACTTACAGGGAATGATTTATTGAGAGGTGTAATCATTGGATATGAAGCGGCGATAAGACTTGGAATGGCCGTACAACCCTCTCATAAAAATTTA
>CAZMPR010000027.1:0-12180 GCA_964568265.1 uncultured Clostridiaceae bacterium
TCTTTATTCTTGTTACTATTGCCATGTGGCTTCTTCTTGAGAAGCTCATTATCTCCTGCAAGTCACCGTCTATTCTTATTCTTACTCTGATATTCTTTTCAAAGGGTTCTATATGTATGTCGCTGGATTTCATTTTGATAGCTTGGCTGATTATGGAGTTCACTAATTTAACAACCGGGGCGCTATGAACATTGGAAAGCTCTTCTTCATCCAGATCATCCAAGTTAGTGGTTGTAAAGGCTTCTTCAAACTCTTCGATAACCTTTTTTGTCCCTTCTTTGCTATAGTATCTGTTAATTGCTCTTTGTATTACAGATTTTGTCGATAGTACCGTCTTGACCTTTCGGTTTGTCATGAGTTTAATATCATCTATTGCAAAAATATTTAACGGGTCACTCATTGCCACAATAAGCTCGTCATCTTCTATATCTATGGGTATCAAGTCGTATTTTCTGGCTATGTTCTCCGTAACTAAAGCAATGGCTTTTGTGCTTATTCTATAGTTACCTAAATCTACAGATGGTATTTTCAGCTGTCTTTCAAGGGCCTCCAATATATCATCTTCTCTTATATAGCCGCTGTCTACAAGTACTTCTCCCAATCTTTTTGTCTTTACTTCTTTTTGCCTATCCAGAGCCTCTTTTAGTTGTGTTTCACTAATCTTACCGTCATCTAATAAAATATCCCCTAATCTCAGGTTCTTTCTCAAAATTTCACCTCACCTACATAATTTAATAGAGAATTCGATTGCTTATTATATGGTATTCTATCTAATTATATAGCTTGTTTATAGAATATCATATAATAAGTCAGATAAAAACATGAATCGGTCGTCTTAATAAAACAAAAACCAACTATTTTTTTATAGTCGGTTGTGCCATAACGTCACCATGGTTTAGGCAGCCCAAATATAACCATAGTTCATCCGTCCTATCTATTATTCTTATTCTCTTAATTTTACATTGTTTTACGAGTTAATACAAGGCTTATTTTCTGGAATATGTATTTAGGCTAATTGCATTATGAATATTCTTTGTTTTTTAGCGGTTCTATTGTCTCTTAGCCATAACTCGTTCGAGTACTCTTATGAACCTTGTCCAGAAAAACTCCTTGGCACTTACAGGATTCACCAATACGGTAAATAAGCCTAACTTGTTTCCGCCCAAGATATCCGTAAATATCTGATCACCGATAACGGCTGTATTTGAAACATCTGATTGCATCAGCTTCATGGCCTTTTTATAGGAGTGTTTTAAAGGCTTTGCGGCATTGCATACGGCAGGCAGATTCAATTTATCATTAAGCCTTTTAACTCTTTTTTTTGTACTATTTGATAGAATGCAAATCCTAAAGCCTTCTTTTTGCAAGCCTTTTATAAATGCACAGGCCTTATCGTTCAAATCCTTGCAATCCCATGCCACTAAGGTATTATCTATATCAATTATTATACCTTCAATGTTATTCTTTTTCAGTATATCGGTATCCAATTCATATACCGATTCTATATGTATATTAGGTATAAAAAGTTCTCCCATAGAATCCCTCAACTTCCGTTACACAGCTCTTTGCTCAGCTTTTTTATTGCTCTCTTTTCTATTCTTGAGACATAGGACCTGGATATTCCCAACATCTGGGCTATTTCTCTTTGGGTCTTGCATACGCCGTTTATAAGGCCGTATCTAAGTTCTATTATGAGCTTTTCCCTCTCTTTTAACGCTCTTTCCATCATTTGATACAGTTTTTTTATCTGCATTTTAAGCTCCACTTTTTCAAGTATGGCAT
Source organism: uncultured Clostridiaceae bacterium (assembly GCA_964568265.1). GTDB lineage: Bacteria > Bacillota > Clostridia > Lutisporales > Lutisporaceae > JAAYKT01. The sequence goes on from CAZMPR010000027.1 coordinate 1,783, forward strand.
CTCCGTCACTGCCAAGTATATCTAAAAGTGATATTTCGTTGCCTTCTCGATCTACCCCTATAGGTTCATGTATGGATACTTCGGATTTTGTTTTTTTAGATGCTCTGATGGTCATTAAAATTTCATTTTCGATGCATCTGGCTGCGTAGGTTGCGAGCCTGGTACCTTTTTCCCCGTTAAAGGTGACTATGGCTTTTATGAGTCCGATTGTACCTATGGATATCAAATCGTCATTGTCTTTTCCGGAGGCGTATTTTTTTACTATATGAGCAACTAATCTAAGGTTTCTTTCTATCAGTATATTTTTTGCGTCCTCGTCACCTTGATTATATCGTTCTAAATAATATTCTTCTTCTTTGGAGGTCAATGGCTGCGGAAATGAATTGGTACTTTGAATATAACCGAATAAAAGTATTATATCATTTATAGTTTGGGTTATCAAAGCGCTTATAAGAAACAACATAAAGAGACACCTCCAAATTTTGTGTCATCTTTATATTTATGTTTATACCGGGCTTTTTGTGTATGTCTATCTCTTTATTTTATAGAGTATTTCCTCCGCTACTTCTTTAAATATAGGGGCGGCGTGTATTCCGCCTGATTTGCCGTCATTTATAAATACTGTTATTGCGTATTGGGGTTCAACGGATGGAATGAAACCTGCGAACCAGCCGTGGGTTACTTTGCCGAAGTTTATTCCCGTCTCTGCGGTTCCCGTCTTGCCGCTGCTGCCGCCTAAATCATCTATGTTGGCGCCTTTGCCGGTGCCTTGAATTGTCACTTTTCTCAGCATCTCTTTTAAAACAAATGCCGTTGATGGTGATACCACTGTTTTGGGCTTTGTCTTTTCAATCTTCTTTATGGTGACACCGTCGTCGTTTACAAGCTCATCCACAAGTCTGGGGCTCATGCTTACTCCGTTATTTGCAATTGTCGCCATCATTGAGGTTACTTGAAGGGGGGTTACCTGAATTTTGCCCTGACCTATGGAAATGTTAGCAATGCCTTCTTCTTTGGGTTTAGGTATATAGCCGGGTTTTTCTTCAAACAGTTCAAAGCACAGCTTTTCACCGAAACCGAAGCTTTTTGCCATATCAAGTATTGCTTCTTCTCCTATTTCCATGCCGATTTTTACAAAGGTTGTATTACAGGACAGTGCAAAGGCTTCCTGCATGGTTATCTCTTTTTTTTCGTGGGTTTTAAAGGTGGAGCATTGAGTTGTAGTGTTTCCCACGTCAATGCTTCCTTCACAAAGATATTTTTTGAATGAATCAAAGCTTTCGGATTCCAATGCCGCTGCCGCCACCACTGTTTTAAACACGGAGCCTAAATCATATGCCCATACGGCTTTGTTTATCAATTCCTCACCGTGACTGTATATATAGTTTTGAACATTGTTTTGGTCAAAGTCGGGATAGCTGCACATGGCTATTATCTCTCCGGTTTTGATATCCATTATGGTGATGGATCCGTTTAAATTATATTTCTTTAATATATCTTCTGCGATTTTTTGAATATGATAATCCAAGGTGAGTTTTATATTGAGCTTACCGAGATTCCCTTCAACTTTTCTGAAACCAAGGCCCGGGATTATGTTTTTACTGCTGTCTACTACTGCGATAACACCGCTGCTTCCGCCGGCCAAATAATTATCCATACTCTTCTCTATTCCCATTTCGCCTTTCTTATCAGCTTTGCTAATATAACCGACCAAATGTCTGCATAAGGAAGATTCGGAGTATCTTTGTTTTTTCTCGACTATAATAACGCCTTTGAGCTTTCCTTTTTCAATTATATCAAAGTATTCGTTCTCATCACTGGCATACAAAAATTCTATAGGATCAGTACTTGTTCTTATTTTCTTTTCTATATATTCCGGGGAAAACTCCGTCACTTTGGATATCAATGAAGACGTGTTTTTTATATCATAGATATAGGCAGGGTACAGGATTATATATTTTTTTCTTTCCCTGGCCGTGAAGGGTATGAGATTCCTGTCATAAATATTTCCCCTGTCGGTGCCCAAAGATATATTCATCAGCCTTTGCTGTACCGCTTTTTTGCTGTATTCCTGAGATTTAATTACTTGAATAAAGAAAAGCCTGCCCATTAAGAGCAAAATAATAAAAGCAAGAAAAATACCTGCCAGTAAAGCTCTTTTTATATTTGTATAGGATAATTCATCCATAAAAAAACCTCCGATAGTATTATGGGCTTATTATCAGGAGGTTATACGGGGGCAGAGAACAGAGAACGGATGTCCGGATGCCCGGAGGACAGAGAACGGGGCATAGAGAACAGATGTCCGGGAAACAGTGGACAGGGGATAGGAGAAAGGGACGGAGAACGGATGTCCGGGTCATGCCTTTGGGGTCAAGATTCTTAGCTTCGCTCAGAATGACAGTGTTGGTGCCGGAATTTCGGTGTCGGCGCCGGAATGACGGTATCAAATGAATTATACGTTTAGTATGGATTTGACCTTTGTTACCATGATGTCTATGGCTACCTTGTTGTATCCGCCTTCGGGGATTATGATATCTGCGTATCTTTTTGTTGGCTCTATAAAATCATTATGCATGGGCTTCACCACTTCGATATATTGTTTTATGACAGAGTCTAAGGTTCTGCCCCTCTCTTTCATGTCCCTAACAATCCTTCTTATAAGCCTTACATCTGTGTCTGTATCTACAAAGATTTTTATATCAAGAAGGTTTCTCAAGTCAGGACTGTCTAAAACCAGTATGCCCTCCAGGATTATCACATCCGTTGGCTCCAGCCTCCGGGTCTCCTTTTTCCTGTTATGAATGGTAAAATCATATAAGGGCTTGTCTATGGGTTTGTTATCAATAAGCATTTTTAAATGAGAAATCAAAAGCTCCGTATCAAAGGCAAAAGGATGATCGTAGTTGGTGCCTGTTCTTTCTTCCTGGGATAAATGGCTTTGGTCCTTATAATAGGAGTCCTGTTCTAAAATAAGGACATTTTTCTTGGGGAGGCTGTCGCATATAGCCTTGGATACTGTGCTTTTTCCGGAACCGGTGCCTCCGGTTATTCCTATTAGCAGAGGCTTACTCACTTGATTTATCCTCCCTTCTTAAAATATCGTATTTACTTACGGGTTGGACCATTTTCATCTTTATTATTTGTTGCGGATGGGGTGCCGAGTCTATGGCGTTGCCTTCATCATCCCACATTTCCGTTATAGTCTGTTTAAACATTTGTCTGTGTGGGCCTATAGTTTCTATTTCATCATCTATATTCATTTTATTTCTTTGTTCGACTATTGCAAGTTTTGTTTCCGAATCATAATCCAGGACTAATCCTACGAAGTCATAATCTCTTATATAGGAGCCGGTGTCATAGATTTGTCCCTTTTCATCGGGTTTATCATGGAAGAAGCCGGTGAAGAATTCTCTGTGGCTTGCCTTGCCCACTTCTTCCAGCCACTCGGTGTTGAATTTATAATTATCGGGATTTTTATAATATTCGTCTATAGCTTTTCTGTAGGCTCTTACTACGGTAGCTACATAATAGGAGCTTTTCATTCTGCCCTCAATTTTTAAGCTTTTTATTCCGGAATCGATAAGCTGGGGTATATATTCTATCATGCACAAATCCCGTGAATTGAATATATAGGTACCCCGCTCGTCCTCTTCTATAGGCATATACTGCCCCGGTCTCTTTTCCTCTACCAAACGATATTTGTATCTGCAGGGATGGGCACATTCGCCTCTGTTTGCATCTCTTCCCACCATATAATTGCTTAGCAGGCATCTACCGGAATAGGATATGCACATGGCTCCGTGCACAAAAGCTTCAAAATGCAATTGCTTGGGCGCTTTATCCACTATTTCTCTTATTTCTTTAAAACTTAATTCACGGGCTAAGATGATTCTATTTATTCCTTGATTATACCAGAATTCAGCAGCTTTATAGTTTGTGTTGTTTGCCTGGGTGCTAAGGTGAAGTTCCATATCGGGTATGGCTTCTTTTGCGATGGTGAGTATTCCCGGATCCGATATGATTATTGCGTCAATGCCCACTTTTTCCAATTCTTTCAGGTATTGGGGCAAGCCGATTAAGTCATCGTTATGGGGTATTATATTTACCGTAACATACAGTTTTTTACCCATTCCGTGAGTAAACTCCACGGCTTCTATAATCTCATCCATAGAAAAGTTTCCTGCCTGGGCTCTTAATCCGAATTTTGTGCCGCCCATATATACAGCATCGGCTCCGTAAATCAATGCCATTTTCAGTTTTTCTATATTCCCCGCGGGAGCCAATAGCTCAACTTTATTCATATAATGCTACCTCCTCAAGTTTCAAGCTGATTGAAATTCCGTCACCTATCGGTATTATCGATGTTTGTAACGATTTGTTATGTGATATATATTCTAAAAATTTTTTAAGCCTTTTTACTATTGTTATTTTGCGCCTTATCATTAAACTTCTTTCCGCCACCATGCCGCGGAAAAGCACGTTATCACATATAAAAAGTCCGCCTATTTTTAATTTGTCTATGGATTTATTAAAAAAATCTAAGTAATGACCTTTTGCCGCATCAATAAAAATTATATCATATAGGCTGCTGCTTATTTCTTCCAAAACTTCCGCGGCTTCTCCCTGCAAAACTTTTATATTGTTTTTGAATCCGGCTTTATCTATATTTGTTAAAGCAATATCCGCTAACTCGGGGTTCTTTTCTATGGTATATATTTGACAGCCTTCTCCGGCGGCTTTTGCTATAAGTATTGATGAATAACCGATGGCGGTGCCTACTTCCAATATCCTTTTTGCCTTTGTTGATTTAATCAGTAAAGTTAGCAATGCACCTATATCGGGAGTTATTATCGGTACATTGTTTTTTTTGGCGTAGGTCTCCATTTCCTTTAAGATACCTTCCGAGCCCGGCAACAAGCTTTGTATATAGTTTTCTATATAATCGTGATTTATATTGCTCATTTTTGCTCCTTTAATATTGGTTAAGGCAATACCAAGAGAAGTATTGCCTGTATATCAATTACTGTTTATTCTTTTTTGTGCCTTTAAATGCTCATCCAAAGTTTTTGAAAAATAATGGGTGCCGTTTTTTTCCGCAACAAAATATAGGTAATCGGTATCATCGGGATAAAGGGCCGCTTCTATGGATTTTTTGCCTGGTGAAGCTATAGGCCCCGGCGGAAGTCCCGGATTTTTGTATGTGTTGTAAGGAGAAGCTATCTCTAAATCCTTTGTCAGTAGGACGTCTTTTCTTTCCTTCAATATATATTGAACCGTAGCACAAGAGCCTAAAAGCATGTTTATTTTTAATCTGTTATGAAAAACTGATGAAACAACTTTACGCTCTTTGTCCGCTTTTGCTTCTCTTTCAATGATGGATGCTAAGGTTATAACTTCATTTATTGACATATCCAGTTCCTCGGCTCTTTGCTTGTATTCGTCGGTAAATACTTTATCGAACTGATCCAGCATTATTTTTATTATATCTTCTTCTTTTGCCGCTTTATATACTTCATAGGTATCGGGAAACAGATAGCCCTCTAAAGGCACGGAGTTTTCAGGCAAGTTTTTTAGGAAATCATAATCAAAAGGATAATTATTTATGACATCATAGAATTTTTCTTCTTCGCCTAATCCCAGTTCCACTAATCTATCGACAATCATACGTACTTCAAAGCCTTCCGGTATTGTGAATTTCACTATTTCCACAAAGCCTTTTCCGTGCTGAATTATTTCCGTTATTTCGTCGATACTCATACCGCTGTCCAAATAATAGATACCGGCCCTATATTTGCTGCCTATGTTTTGCAATTTACTGTATATTCTAAAAATTAAAGCGCTTTTTATTACACCGTTTTGCTGCAATTGGTTTGCTATGCTTTCTACGCTTGAACCTAAAGGCAATTCGATGCGTATTATTTCCTCGCCCTTTGTTTTGTTTTTGGATTCCAAGCCGCTATTGTATAAGGATAAGGGGATTATGATTATCAATATTAATAATGTTACCGGTATTATTATTTTTAATCGTTTAATGTTTTGTTTAATGTATCGCATATGCAGTATCCCGCCTTTTTATTGGGTTTGTTACGTTACAGAGAACAGTGGTCAGGTGTCCGGAGAACAGATGACAGTGTCGCTGCAAACAGGCCATCCCGGACGACCGAAGGTCGCCCCTACGGTTATAATTTACTCTTTTAGCTTTACGCTTTTAGCTTTCCACTTTCCGCTTTATGCTTTAAGCTTTCCGCTTTACACCTTATTAATTATATAATGAGGGCAAATATTTGACAAGATAAAACAAAATTTACTCTTTTCTTATCTTACCTCTCAGTTTTCCGCTTAGGGTTTTCTTTCTCAGTCTTATAGATTTAGGGGTTATCTCCACAAGCTCATCTTCGGATATAAACTCAAGGCATTGTTCCAGGCTCATTTGTCTTGGAGGGCTTAGTCTTAATGATTCATCAGAGCCTGCTGCTCTCATGTTTGTAACATGTTTCTTCTTACATACATTAACATCGATGTCATCAGTTTTTGAATTTTCTCCCACTATCATTCCTTCGTAAACCATAAGCCCCGGGTTTATAAACAGCTCTCCCCTTTCCTCGGCGTTATATAAGCCGTAGGTTGTGGCTTCGCCGTCTTCAAAGGCCACCAATACACCTCTGCTTCTTTTCGGGATGCTGCCTTTATAGGGCGCAAACTCAAAGAATAAATGATTCATTATTCCGTTGCCTTTAGTATCCGTCAAAAATTCCGAGCGGTATCCAATCAAACCTCTTGTAGGGATTTTGAATTCTATCTTCACATAATTATCGCTGTCCGTATTCATGTTTATCATTTCTGCTTTTCTGCTGCCTAACTTCTCCATAACGATTCCCATATTGTCCTGGGGTATTTCAACATACAGAGTCTCAATAGGCTCATACAGACTGCCATTTATCTTTTTTGTTATAACGGTTGGCTTAGAAACTTGGAACTCGTAGCCTTCCCTTCTCATGGTTTCAATCAGTATTGAAAGATGCAATTCTCCCCTGCCGTAAACCTCAAAAGAATCCGGAGAATCTGTCTCCTTTACTTTTAAGGCAACGTTTGTTTCTATCTCCTTCATAAGCCTTGCCCTCAGATGTCTGGATGTAACATACTCTCCTTCCTTGCCGGCAAAAGGACTGTTATTGACCAAAAACTTCATGGAGACCGTAGGTTCCTCAATCTCTATTAATGGCAACGGCTCGGGAGAATCCGCATCACATATTGTTTCGCCAATATTTATATCATCTATGCCGGATATGGCAATTATATCTCCTAAATATGCATCCTGTATCTCAACTCTGATTAACCCGGAAAAGCCGTATAATCTGCCTATTCTTTCGCTTTCTATACTTCCATCTCTCTTGCAAAGAGCAATATTTTGTCCGTATTTGATTTTTCCTTTTTGGATTTTACCTATGGCTATTCTGCCTACATATTCATCGTATTCTATGGTGGTTATTTGAAATTGCAAAGGACCTTCCAAATCACCCTTTGGAGCTTCGACTTTTTCCAATATTGTTTCAAATAATGGTGTCAAGTCATTGCTTTCGCTTTCCAATTCATATTTCGCAATACCGGCTTTAGCCGAAGTATAGATAATGGGGAAGTCCAATTGATCTTCGTTTGCTCCCAATTCAAAGAATAAATCAATTATTTCATTGATTACTTCATCAATTCTTGAATCCGGTTTATCCGTCTTATTTATTACAACAATGGGCTTTAGTTCAAGGTCTAATGCTTTTTTTAAAACAAACCTAGTCTGGGGCATGGGACCTTCCGAGGCATCAACTATTAACAGCACGCTGTCCACCATTTTTAAAACTCTTTCGACTTCTCCCCCGAAATCAGCGTGCCCCGGGGTATCAACAATATTTATTTTTACACCTTTATAGTTGATTGAGGTATTCTTTGCCAATATGGTTATACCTCTTTCCCGTTCAAGCTCATTAGAGTCCATAACCCTTTCCGCAACATTCTCATTGGTCCTGAAAATTCCGCTTTGTTTTAACATGCAATCAACCAAAGTAGTCTTTCCGTGGTCAACGTGGGCTATAATTGCAATGTTTCTTATATCTTCTCTGATGTACTTTTCCATTTCACACTTCCTTTATTTTTACAACTCTCAACAAAAAAACATTATATATCTGTGAATATATAAATACAATAGTTTTGTAAATTTCTGCTTTTTGTTATTGTGGCTTTTTGATGTATTTTTCATAAGCAGATAAGAAAATTAAGCCTAATATACCTACGGCTATTAGCTCGCCTACGATAATGTTGAGGGCAATGGGTATGTATGGTAATCCGGACATTTTGCTTACCCATATGGATACGATTAAGCCGTTAAGGATGATTGGCGGAAGAGCGGCAAGGAATTTGTTAGGCATTTTGCTTGTAATAATGGCCGCTATAAATGTTACAAGTCTGCCGCCAAAAATATCAATGGGGCCGAAGCCTCCGAATATATTTGAAATCATACAGCCTATTGTTACACCAAGTATGGCGGAGGGTTCCACCAGAGGAAGTATGGCCAAGGCTTCGGATACCCGGAATTGTATGGGGCCGTATGAGAATTCGCCCAATAGGACTGTGAGTACGACGTATACAGCGGCGATTAGTGAGGCTTTTGCAAGATATTTTGTTTCCAATGTTTTTACCTACTTTCGTTATGGATCAAGATTCTTCGCTATCGCTCAGAATGACAATATCGGTACAAATATGTCATCTTGAGGGCTTACCTGAAAAATCTTCGATGGCAGCTAATTTATTGATATAAAAGATTCTTCACGGAATTGCAATGCAATTCCCCCAAAATGACAATGTCGGTATATCGTATCATACATATAATATTATATAATTACCTTTATGCATTGGGGAAGGATTTGATATTCTGCTTCTATAGTTCCCGGCTGCTCTCCGTCCAATTCTACCAAGGCTTTTTCTTGGCAAGTTACTTTAATACTTTTTCCCACATATCTTATAATTTTATGATAAGATAAATGAGTTCCTTTATAAATCTTAAATCTCCTAAAATGATAATGTCAAATACTCCGTCATCTATTTTTGCTAACGGGGCAATTTCCATGCCCCCGCCGAAATATCTGCCGTTAGCAACTACTATGCTGTTTAATCTTTCATTTATTATTATTTCATCGTCTATTGTGATGATGAAATTCTTATTCTTATACACTGTTATTGTGCTTAGGGTTCCAATTAGAAAGGATAAGAAGCCTTTCAGTACCTTAGAATTCTTGTTTACTCTATAGGTTGTTTCACCGCCTATACCAACATCGGAAACATTTAAAAAATATCTTGTAGCCTTTTCACCGGAATACAGTACAAAGTCACACTTTCCCAAATCACATATAACGGGTTTTTTGTTCTTTAATGCAGTTATCAGGTTTTCTACGGAATTCTCTAATCCGAAGGTTCTTATAAAATCACAGCCTGTCCCTCTTGAAAACACAGATATACAGGCATTTTCATTTATCTTATTTCCGTTTTCATCAAAGAATCCGTTTAATACCTCATTCATAGTTCCATCTCCGCCCACAGAGATTATTATTTCGTATCCGTTTTCCAAAGCATTTCTCGAAATTTCCGTTGCATGCAATGGATATTTTGTATATTCCACATGGATTTCAATTCCTGAATCTCTAATCATTTTCTCAAATTTAGGCCATTCCTTGCCTGTTCTGCCGTTTGATGATATTGGATTTACTATAGCAAGAATTCTCTCTTTCATTTACATTGCCCCCATATTTTCGTTTTGTATATATCCAAAATATTAATTAAAGAACCGGAATTCAATCAGTTATATTTCCATTATTATAGGCAATATCATCGGATTTCTCTTGGTTTTTTCATATATGAAGTTTCTCAGGTTATCTTTGATATAAGACTTTATGGTACTCCACTCGGTTGTTTTCTTCTCTTCACATTTTATTAAAGCATCTTTTATAACTAATCTGGCTTCTTCCATAAGGTCTTCGGATTCCCTTACGTATACAAATCCCCTTGATATAATATCCGGACCCGCAATTACCAGCCCCGATTCTTTGCTTATGGTCACCACTACTACAATAAGCCCGTCAGATGAGAGATGTTTTCTATCCCGGAGTACGATATTACCCACGTCGCCTACTCCCAATCCGTCTACTAAAACTTTTCCGGCCATTACCGATGAGGCAAGTCTTGCGTTATCTTCAGAAAGCTCTACTACCGAACCGTTATCCAAGACGAATATATTATCTTTTGAAACTCCCATCTCTTCCGCCAGCTTGGCATGCTGTACTAAATGTCTGTATTCGCCGTGTACCGGTATAAAATATTTCGGTTTTACCAATGCCTGCATGAGCTTCAACT
>CAZMPR010000028.1:0-11831 GCA_964568265.1 uncultured Clostridiaceae bacterium
ATGGACGGAGATTTGGATAGATTTATAAATGCATATTTGATTTGGAAGAAACAGGCTTAGGTCTGTTTTTTTATATGACAATTTGATAAAATATGGTTAATACAGCCTAATAAACGAAAATTTAAAAGAATGGCGGAATCTTTAATGATAAAAACCCCAACTAATTATGAAGGAGAGAGGAAATATGATGGGCGAAGTTTTAGGTATCAAATGGGTTTCTAATACTTATTGCGGGAAAGAAAGGGACGCATTAGACTGCTTGAATCAATCAAAAGCTGAAGAGGTATTTGAATTTCATAAAAGTTTTCCCATGTATGGAAAGACCCCCCTTATTGCGTTAAATGACTTAGCGGATAAGCTTTCTTTAAATAATATCTATATAAAGGACGAATCGAAAAGATTCGGGCTCAATGCTTTCAAAGTATTGGGGGGATCCTATGCCTCTGCAGTTTATTTGGCTGATAAATTTTCTTTGGATACATCTAAGCTAAGCTATAGCCTTTTAAAGAATGAGAAATTTAAAGAGAGTAAAATTGTTTTTGTTACCGCTACCGACGGCAATCACGGCAGGGGTATAGCTTGGACGGCAAGGCAACTGGGCTTTGAGGCTGTCGTTTTTATGCCGAAAGGTTCGTCATTGCATAGAATTGAGAACATCAAAAAAGAAGGAGCAAAAGTAGAGGTATTAGATTGCAATTACGATGATGCCGTAAGATATGCCAAGAAATATGCGGACGAAAACAACGGTGTGTTGATGCAGGATACAGCCCTTGACGACTACAGGGATATTCCTCTTTGGATTATGCAAGGGTATATGACCATTGCTTATGAAATATCAAAACAGCTTGGGGACGTGAAGCCTACACATTTGATTTTGCAGGCGGGGGTGGGTTCTTTCGCAGCGGCTATTTTAGGCTTTTTTAAAAACCTATATGGTGATGGTTTAAAAGCAGTAATAGTTGAGCCGGAAAATGCTGCATGTATATATAAATCAGCCCTTATAAACGATGGTGAACCCCATGCAGTCTCCGGGGACTTGGAAACGATAATGGCAGGACTTTCCTGCGGTGAGCCCAATCCTATAGCATGGCCCGTTCTAAGGGATTATGCGGATTTGTATGTTTCCTGTCCCGATTATATTGCTGAAATAGGCATGAGGATGATGGCCAAGCCTGCGGGAAATGATGAAAGAATAATATCCGGCGAATCCGGCGCGCCGGGTTTGGGGCTTATCTACAATATAATGACAAAAGACGAACTGAAAAGTATAAGAGAAGGGCTTCAGCTTGATACCGATTCCAAAGTAATAATAATAAGTACGGAAGGCGACACGGACCCGGTCAGCTATAATAGGATTATTAAGTAATCAGCTATATTTTTTGAATATCATGCATAAAACATGCCCTCTGCTAAATATTCTTATATAACGGATGAATAGATTTTACAACTTTTCGGCTCACTTAAGCGTTGTCTGCTTATTATTGAAAACCCGTTATAACCTAACTTTGCTTTATTAGAGGGTGTTTAAGATTCTTATTATAGTAAATAGGAAAAAGATAAAAGTAGTCCTTGCCGCTGTTTTGGGGATTATTTTGTTTACAACAGTGTTTAATCACCTATATATTATTCCGGCTGTAAATTATAGTTTCCCCACAAAAAATAAAATAATAGTAATAGACCCGGGGCATGGTGGCATAGACCCGGGAACTTCCAGTAAAGGCGGCGTATCGGAAGATAAAATCAATCTTTTGATTTCCTTAAAACTATGCAGATTGATTGAGCAATCCGGCGGAGTTGCTATTCTTACGAGGCCCGATGATGAAGGCCTATACAGCAATGATAAATCGAGAATAAGAGATAAAAAAAATGAGGATTTGAGGAAAAGAAATGAAATAATAAACACCTCCGGGGCGCATGTTTTTGTATCAATACATTTAAACAGCTTTCCCCAGTCTAAATATTACGGAGCTCAGACCTTTTATCAAAAAGGCAGTGAAGATAGCAAAAAGCTCGCGGAGCTTATTCAGGAAGAATTAAAAAGTAACATAGATAATAAGAATCACAGGATGGCTAAAAGCATTGATACAATTTATATTTTAAAGAATAAGGTAATGCCAGGCGCTTTGGTCGAATGCGGTTTCTTATCAAACCCAACGGAGGAAAAGCTTCTGCAGGACGATAAATACCAGGATAAAATAGCCTGGTCAATATTCGTCGGCATCGCCCGGTTTTTGAATGATGGCTTGAACAATGGTTTAAACGGTAGTTGAACGATTGTTGAACGATTGTAGGGGCGGACGACCCTGTCCGCCCCGCTCCTTTCCAACTGTCCCCTAACCAACTAACCAACTTTCCACTATCATATTTTTCTTATCGTAAAATTATCCGGCAATAAGGTCCAGTTCTGTGGGAAGGGGTAACCCAAAGCCCAGTAACTTATTCCGGCGAGCCTGTATTCCTTTACTGTATCGAATTTCGCCTGTGCGCTTCTCGGGTCTTCAAACCACACCTCATGCATTACACCGTTCTCATCTGTGTATCTGAAGAAAGGCGATTGAGCAAGTTCATCATACTGTACCGTAACTCCGTATCTGTTTCCTATTCGTAATGCTTCCTGCACACTGAAGGTTCTTGCCTGCTGCCCTTGCACGTGAGGTATGACCCAATCCCTGGCATAGAGTTGAAAGCCGAAGAGAATTTTATTTCGAGGAATTGCGGTAACGGCATAATCCAACACTTGCCTAATCAGGTTTATAGGAGATATAGCCCTTGGCGGTCCCAACCTATATCCCCACTCATAAGTCATCAAAATAACAAAATCCGCAATCCTTCCGTGGGCTTCGTAATCGTGGGCCTCATAGAGCAAACCGGGCTGATCTGCACTTACTTTCGGCGCTAAGGATGAAGAAACAAAGTAGCCCAAGGGATGAAGCCTATCCACCGCTCTTTGCATGAATTCATTATAGGGTACCCTGTCAACCGGCAACACATTTTCAAAATCAACATTTAAGCCTTTATAACCTTTTTGGTTCATTATGTTTATGATATTGGTTAAAAGCACGTTTTGTATCTCAATACTGTTCAGCACGACATGGGCTAGGTTTTCTCCTAAATGTGTCGAAGTAAAGTTAGTGATAGCCATCATGGGTACTGCATTGTTTGCCACAGCTGCATTGATTGCAGCCGTATCGTCAATGGGTACAAGGCTGCCGTCCTCTTGTATCAAATATGCAAAAGGACTCACATAAGTTAAAAACTGACCTACCTCGTTGATTATAGGGGCTGCCTGTTGCCCTAATTGATAAATAAAACCGTTGACGTAGATAAGCGGTCGTACATTGATAGGAATTATTAAAATAGTTCCGGGGAAAATTAAATCCGGATTCGTGATATTGTTTACGTTTATGAGGTTTTGCAGACTGACTCCATACATGGACGCTATTTGTGTAAGTGTTTCTCCGGGCATTATCATATGGGTCGGTGCGGGAATAAACAGTCTCATACCGGGGTTAATCAAGTCGGGATTAATTATATTGTTATACCTTAGAATTGCATTTATAGTGGTATTATAAGTTTGGGCTATCATCCACAGCGTTTCTCCGGGTCTTACAATATGATAAGTCCCTTCTTTGGGAACTATAATCGATTGCCCCACTAATAATACATTTGGGTCCGGCAATTTATTTGCGTTAATAGTATCAATTAAGGGCACACCGTAAAAATTAGATATTTGCCAAAGGGTTTCACCGGGCTTCACAACATGAATAATCAATTCAATCCATCCTTTTTAAGCATATATATTCAGTTTATGCACCATTTTATATTAAAGTGAATATTTAATAATTTTTAAAATCTATATACATTACACTAATCTTTGCTATAATATTGTGTTATTATTGTATTAATGAATTATGCAAAGCTAATCCGGATTTTAACGACTGTTCGGCAAATTGTAGCTTTGTAAAATTTTTGGAGGTTTATAATGAAAATAATAATAATCGGCGCGGGGAAGGTCGGTTATAACCTGGCACTTAATCTTTCAAAGGAAAACCATGATGTTATCATAATTGATAACGATCAGGAAGTTATAAATAAAGCCGATGAAAATTTGGATGCATTCAGTATCAAAGGAAACGGTGTATCCACTCATGTTCTTCAGGATGCCGGTGTAAGCAATTCCGATTTATTGATTGCTGTGACAAACAGCGATGAAATCAACATGGTTTGCTGCCTCACGGGGAAGAAACTCGGTGCGAAGAAAACCATCGCCAGGATCAGAGACCCGGAATATGCCCAAGAGCTTACCATGCTGAAGGAAGAAATAGGGCTGGATATGGTTATAAACCCGGAGCAAGCGGCGGCGGAAGAAATATCAAAGGACCTTACCTATCCTGCCGCAGTAAATGTCGAAGGATTTGCAAAAGGCAGAGTTAGAATGGTAGAAATAAAAGTCACAGAAGATATGCCTGTTGCTAATATAAAATTGAAAGATTTATCAAGTAAAATTCCCCATAAAATATTAATCGGAGCTGCAGTCAGAGACGGTGAAGTTATAGTGCCCGGCGGCGAATTTGAAGTACGACCCGACGATTATATCTATGTGCTTGGTAATACCTTCAGTATATCGGATTTTTTAGGAGCAAAAGTAAAAATAATAGAAATAGATATGAATAAGTGCACCGAGATTGCAGAATCGCTGCCCAGTGTTTTGATAATAAACGGGGACGGTACTGATGAAGAATTTTTATTATCAGAAAATATCGGTGAAATGGATGTTTTTATTGCTTTAACCGGGATGGATGAAGAAAACCTTATATCAGCATTGATAGCAAAGCAAAACGGTGCCAAAAGAGTGGTTTCAAAAATAAGCAGAATTAATTATATGAAAGTTATAAATAAATTAGGAATCGATAACGTGATATGCCCCAAAATAATAACTACAAACCAAATTCTAAAATACGTGAGGGGCAATACTATCGAGTCCCTGTATAAAATAGTGGAAGGACAAGCAGAAATCATAGAATTTATAGTTAAAAAGGATAGCAGAATATTAAATATCCCATTGAAGAAACTAAATCTTCCTCAAGATATTTTGATTGCTACAATTGTAAGAAGAAATGAAATTATCATACCGAAAGGTAATGATTCTATATTAAAAGGCGACCGGGTTATTATAATTGCAAAAAACAGTAAAATAAATGATATAGATGAATTGATTGATATGGGGGAAAATCGAAATGAATTCCAAAATGGTATTAAAAAGCTTGGGTCTTTTATTAATAGGTGAAGCTGCGGCGATGCTACCTTCATTGGTCTTGGCTTTTGTATATAAAGATGAAGGTATCACGGCATTTATATATTCTATACTGATATTATTATTGGTGGGATTACCGCTTATCAGACTAAAGCCCCATTCGGATAACCTATATGCAAAAGACGGCTTTGCAATAGTAGCATTCGGATGGATTTTAATGTCTCTTTTCGGTTCTTTGCCTTTTTATCTAAGCGGCGTAACGCCGTCCTTTATAGATGGCTTTTTTGAAACGGTGGCCGGTTTTACTACTACCAGGGCAAGTATCTTTACCACTGTGGAAAACTTGCCACATAGTATTATTTTTTGGAGCAGCTTTACCCATTGGTTGGGCGGCATGGGGGTTTTGGTTTTGACATTAGCCATATTACCGTCTGTAGGAGCTTCTTCTTTGTATATTATCAGAGCGGAAAGTCCGGGACCGAAGCCGGGTAAATTGGTACCAAAAGTAGGGAAGTCTGCTAAGATTCTATACGGCATTTATTTGTCAATTACGTTAGTTTTAATAGTATTACTTTTTATTGCGGGAATGCCTCTTTTCGATTCTTTTATCCATGCTTTCGGGACAGTCAGTACCGGCGGAATTTCAAACAAAGATATGAGCGTTGGCGCATACAACAGTGTTTCTATAGAAATGCTAATCACTATATTCGCATTGATTTGCGGAGCAAACTTTTCTTTGCACTATCAGGTTATCAAGGGTAATATCACCGCATTATTTAAAGATGAGGAATTCAGGTTCTACATAATAGTTATAGGGCTGTCTGTTTTGCTCATGACGTTTAATCTCTACGGTACAATATTTATGACTCTGGGAGAATCCTTGAGGCATTCATCCTTTCAGGCAGTAACCATAGCCACCACCACCGGATTCAGCACCGTGGATTTTAATAAATGGCCAACCCTCAGTAAAATGATATTGCTTTTTTTAATGTTTATAGGTGGATGTGCCGGCTCAACCGGCGGTGGTATTAAAAGTATAAGGATACTATTGCTGCTGAAATCGGTTAAAGCACAGGTGATGAAGATAATCCATCCAAAGGGTGTATATCCGGTAAGGCTTGGGGGAAAGGTGCTTAACGATAACAGCATTTCGGAAATAATGAGCTTTTTTTTCTTATATATTTTCATATTTTTTATAGCCGTAATTTTTGTATCTTTGGAAGGCTATGATATGGTTACCACTTTGACTTCGGTGGCGGCAACCATAGGCAATATCGGATACGGACTGGGCTTGGTGGGACCTGTGGGGAATTACTCCATAATGTCTCCCTTGACAAAGACTATATTATCTTTCACTATGCTTATCGGCAGGCTGGAAATTTACCCCGTTTTGCTTTTGGCAGCACCGTCATTTTGGAAGAAGGGCTAATATATGAGCTCGTATTCCCTGCTTCCCATACCCAATTCTTCACCATAGACTAATTGTATTTCCCCCATTGTATCAGGATGCATAGCTTTAAATTTATCTTCACCGCTTTTTAATCCCGTTTTTGTATCTCCTATCTTGCTGAATGGATTCCCTTCCTGTTTATTTACCAAATCAAAGCTGGCCTGGTCAATGGCAATGGGATCGTAAGATGCCAAAATGCCTATATCCGGCACTATCGGTGCATCACTCCATGGTACACAATCACATAGAGGAGTTACATTCATAACAAAATTAATAAAAGCAATTCTGTTTCTTTTCGTTTTCCATGCGCCGTAAGCGTATTCAGTCATTCTTTCCATAAAATCTTTCATTTCTGTTCCCCATTTAGGCCTTATCACATTATATGTACACATTGAAACGCATTCGCCGCAACCTATACATTTTTCCGAATCTATATAAGCCGAGCCATCAACCATGGTAATGGCGTCTTCGGGACAGTTCTTCAGGCACATTTGGCAAGCCTTGCAGTTTTTGCCCACAACAGGTTTTAACGTAGAGTGTTGCTGTTGTTTGCCAGCTGCTGAAGCACAACCCATAGCTAAATTTTTAATTGCACCGCCGAAACCTGCGTTGTTATGACCTTTGAAATGAGACATAACTACCATTGAATCGGTGTAATAAATACCTGAGGATATCTTTACGTTTTCAAAATGTTTTTTACTGATATGTACATCAATAGAATCCTTGCTGTATATTCCATCGGAAATAATTACGGGCGCATTGACCACAGCATATGCAAAACCGTTTTCTATGGCAGTATTTAAGTGATCAACAGCATTCGACCTGGAACCTTTATATAAAGTATTTGAATCAGTCAGAAATGGTTTGCCTCCATGTTTTTTAATCATATCAACAATTTGTCTTACATAAATGGGGTGGATAAAAGCATTGTTGCCCCTTTCACCAAAATGAATTTTAATAGCCGTCAATTTACCTTCCGTTATAATACTCTTGAAATTTGCTTTGTTAAATAATTGTGACACCTTTTTTGATATGCTTTCTGATGCTTTCTCGGCCCGCATATTATAAAAATAAACCTTAGATTTCAAATATAATCCCTCCAGAGTTTTGATTTATTGTAATAAGTTCATTATACAATAGAAAGCCCAAAATTCGTACGTCAAAATAAAGCAAATAAAGACAGATGGATTAGACATATTTAATCATAAAGAATATGAAAACCTTTATACACCCTGGGGCACAATATAAAGTAATAAAAGACTATAGTTTCCAACAAAAAATAAATTATAACAGATATATACAGCATTAATCAAAAATAACAGGGACTAAAGCAGGAAGCTATCGTATTAAGCAATAATATGTAACATATTACATATATGGCTAAATATGTTTACGGAGTCACATATGTATTATATAATAACGGTATTCAAATAGTCGGTTTTATATTTTGAGTACAATAATTTATGGTGGTGATGGATTTGATAATGCAAATAAATACTTTAGGTGATTTTGATATTTTGTTTGATGGGCAATCTATATTAAAAATAACCGCTAAATCCTATAAGATATATAAGCTTTTCCAATACTTCATAACATATAGGGGTAGAAAGCTGTTGCCTGAGACTATTATAGACAACCTATATGAAGACAATGAATTAAGTGACCCCAAGAATGTTTTGCGCACCCAGATATTCAGATTGAGACAGATACTTAGAAAGCTGATTTCTGATGGTGTTGACGAATCAAAGTATTTTGACATAAGCGTTATAAACGGTTATTACTGTTTTGAATTAGGGGATCTATCAGTACTTGATATAGATGAATTTGAAAGGAATATTGCAGAAGGAGATAAATATAAGCCGTATAATTTGGAAAAGTCCCTCATGTACTATAAAAAGGCTATGGAGATTTATAAAGGGCACTATTTATCAATAAATGCATATGAAACGTGGCTGGTACCAATAAGAAATCGCTACAGCAGACTTTTTATCAAAACATTTTATAAAGCCATTGAAATTTTAGAGTTCCAAGGTGATAGCTACGGCATCATAGAGATATGTGAGGATGCACTTACAATAGAGCCCTGCGAAGAAGCAATACATATTTGTATGATGGATGCCATGTTAAAGCTTGGACAGATAAAAAATGCCATGAGCCATTATGCATATTTAATAGAACTTTTAAATAAGGAAATAGGGGTTAAGCCATCATCTGCATTAAAGAATGTATATAGAAAGATACAAAGTTACTATGATGAAAAGGGAGAAATAAATATAGATAACATAAGTGTAAAATTAGAGGATAAAATACAAAAAGGTGCGTTATTGTGTGATGTGGATTATTTTAAATTCCTATACAATATAGAAAAAAGAAGAGAATCAAATATAGAAAGTTTTATAGGGCTTGTTACTTTGGATGATTACAGCACAAAACATAATGAGGAGCCTAAAAAAGTTTTGAACATTTTAACAGTTTTGCTGGAGGAGATACTTGGGAGAGAGGATGTTTATTCCTTTTGGAATGACAATCAAATACTTATTTTTTTATATGAGGTTAAAGAAAGCGATTTGACAAGAATTAAAAAAAGAATAAAAGATGATTTTGTCGATAATTTGAAAAAAGAAAGCCGACAGATACTAATAGAATTTAAGCCTTTGAAAACGGATATAAATAAAAATTTACTATACAAAGCCTACTAGGCTTTTTTTTTATACCTTTTTTGCAATTCGAATGAAACTCAAAAGAAACACATCTGTAATTCATAAAAACATACATATAAACTGTAAAAAATTTAGATGTAGTTGATGCAGTCAGCCGATGAAACTTTCAAAAGTTATGCTTTTGTTAAGAACTGATTAAGCGTTATAGGGGGATGGTTGGAATGATGGAGTATCCTTCTTTATATGATTTTTTCTTGGGCTTCCAGGCTTTAGTAGACGATAACAGCAATTTTATTGATTATATTTTAGTGTTTGTAAGTTGTGATTTTCAAAAAATCACAAACATTAAAAGCGAAAAAATATTAGGAAAAAAGCTATCGGAGATAAACCTTGAATACGGAAATGACATATTCGGTTTAAAGGATATCTACTATAATGCCATACCTAAAACAAAGCGAAAGTTTGAAATGTATTTTGAGGAATTTGAGAGATGGTACTCAATTACCATTTTCAGCGATGAAAAAAACTATCTGCTACTTTTCTATAATGATATCTCAAGAATTAAAAAGCCTTTACGGTCACTCAGTAAAAAGAAAAGCAATAGGCTTTCTATATAAACATATCCAGAAAAGGCTTTCAGGGTAACTACATATTTTGGACACATGTACTAATAAGTGGATTATACGGGCATATTATTACTAACTAACCGGGACATAGTATCTCTATTACGGCTATGATCATCAAATTGCAGTATTTCAGGATATTGCAGCTTGATTTTTTATAGAAATGAAAGAAACAAATTTATTAAATTAAGGGAGGGTATAAAATTATGAGAAAGAAACTTAGAAAACCTATTGCTTTGTTGATGGTATTTGTAATGGTTTTTAGCATGAGCATCTCGGTTTTAGCTGACGATGAAGCAGAAAGTCCCCCTTCAGATGTTGATGAAGAAATAATAGAAGTAGCAGAAGGAGAGCCGGAGGGCGAAGATGTAATAGATGAAGGACAAGACGACGTAGAAGGAGAAGACCCGGGCGAAGGGGCCCCGGAGGGAATTGAAGAGGACGAAGAAGAGGAAGATGCGGATTTAGAAGAAGAGGGGTTTGAGGAAGAAGAAGATGCTTTAGGGGATAATCCGGATCATATAACAGCTAAAGAATCCAATATAGAGGCGCTTGGCTTTTATTATCCTTTAAAGTCTAGATTTAAAAGAATGGATGTAGGAGATAGTGGAAAACCTGAATGGCCAGAGCCCGGAGCAATTAATTTAACTAAGCAAGCAGAACCGGTCGAAGGCTTCAGTGATCAATGGGAAGTTACATTGACAATAGAAGGAAAGAACATCCAAAAAACCAGTGATGTTGTGTTGGTTATAGACAAATCGGGAAGTATGAAAGATACTAAAATGGACAACACCATATCAGCTGCGAAGAAGTTTGTAGATGAACTTTTGTTAGTAGATAGTGCTACTAGAATAGCTGTTGTGACTTTTGATAAAAATGCACATTTGGTATCAGACTTTGTTGATTATGAAAAGAAAGATGAGTTAAAGGGTAAAATTAATAGTATTAATGCAGATGGTGGCACTAATATTCAGGCAGGTATACATCAAGCACAAGCACTTTTGAATGCATCTGAAGCTGATAACAAAGTAATTGTATTACTCGGTGATGGGGAAGCAACCTATAGCTATAAGGTGGAAGAAGCAAGCGGGATAGAATTGACAGGTCACGATAAGAAAGGCAACCCCATTATTGTATATAGCAGTCCGCAAATAGAAGAAATTGATTATACCAAAATCGTTGGTTCAGGTAGCAGCTATAGCATTAGCACAGGTAGCCAACGTTATCAAATACCATGTAGCATCCATGCGCCGCATGCTACAACCTTCCCTAAGAATAATGGTATACCTACAATTTGGGAAGCGGATTTGGCAAAAAGTGAGGGAATAATAATCTATTCAATTGCACTGCAAGCAGGAACTAACGGTGAGGAAGTATTAAAAGGGTGTGCTACTGACGAGGACCATTATTATGTGCTGAACAGCCCTAATTTAGGTGTATTAACCGGTGTATTTGATGATATTTCAGGGCAGATTGCTTATGCAGCCAACGATGCAGTAGTAATAGATCCTATGGGTGTGATGTTCGACTTAATAAGTGCAGAAATTGAAATCATTGTATCTCAAGGAAAAGCTGAGATTACAGAAACAAATAAAATAAAATGGACAGTTGGAAATGTTACAGAGGGTACTCCCGCAACAATGACATATATAGTTAGGATTAAGTCTGAGGCTGAAAAGGATCAAAAATACCCGACTAATGATGAAACAATTATTGAGTATATTGATATAAATGGTGATAAAGCAATAGATGAATTTGAAGTGCCGAAGGTCTCCATTGGCGGTGGAAGTGTTTTATTTAAAGGTTATTTGGTAGATGAAGAAGGACGACCGATAAGTGGAACT
>CAZMPR010000029.1:0-8495 GCA_964568265.1 uncultured Clostridiaceae bacterium
TTCAATTATCAGCATAACAGACGACGAAATAGAACTGATTGATGCGATGGATTTGTGGGGCATAGATACCTATGAAACCGAGCATATACTAAAAAATAGATATGGAAACCAAAGATTAGGTATAGCTTGCATTGGTCCCGCGGGAGAAAACCTTATAATTTCCGCTCTTATAAACAGCGATATCTTTCGTCAGGCAGGCAGAGGCGGAGTAGGTGCCGTTATGGGTTCCAAAAATGTTAAAGCCTTGATAGCGAGCGGTACCAAAGGCATTCATTGCAAGGATAAGGATAAATTATTATCTCATTTGGCATCAAACGTTAACGATGCCAAGGCTGATGTGAGAGTTGAGAATCGCAGGAAATTCGGTACTTCGGCAACTATGCTAAATACAAATAGATTGGGAATGTTACCGACTCTGAACTATCAAAGAGGTACAAGCCCTGAAGCTATGGGACGGATTGATGCGAATGGTGTTAAAGACCACGTTTATCATACAAAAGGATGTATTTCATGCATAACTCCCTGCGGCATTATGACTCATTCTAAAGGGCCACTGGGAGAGCAATATGTTGAAGGACCTGAGTACGAAACTCTTAGTATGTTAGGCTCAAATGTTGGCATCTATGATTTAGGCATTATTTCCGCATCAAATATTGTATGTGATAAAGAGGGCCTTGATACTATATCTACAGGCAATACTATTGCCTTTGCAATGGAATGTTTTGAAAAGGGACTAATAGATGAAGATTATACCGATGGGTTAAAATTCACTTTTGGTAATGAAGAACTGTTCCCCGGAATTATAAGTGATATAGCTCATAAAAGGGGTTTTGGTGCTAAGCTCGCCTTGGGTGTAAGGGCACTGTCAAAGGAAATCGGACAAGGCTCGGAGCATTTTGCTATGCACACTAAAGGTCTCGAATATGCTGGATATGATCCCCGTGCCGCTTATGGTGGTGCTATTGCATATGCCGTCGCACCGCGGGGCGGTTGCCACAGAAGGAGTTCGCCGATGCATGTAGCTTTTGCCACTGATGATCCGTTGCAAATAAAAGGCCACAGTGCGGCATTAAGGAAACTATTTGTTGAGCGTTCTTTGATGCATACGCTTTTGGTCTGTGATTTTGTGGGACGGAGTCTGCATGTGGCTGTTGAGGACTACATTCAATATATAGAGGCGGTATTAGGTTTAACTTTTACAAAGAAAGAGTTTGCGGATATAGCCGATAGGACGGAAACCACCATAAGATTGTATAATATGCGGGAAGGCTTAACAAAAAAAGATGATACGGTGGCACCGCGTATTGTAGAAGACGCTTTACCGGACGGACCCGGAGCCGGCAAAGTAATTGGATGGACAAATTTTTATAAAATGTTGGAAGAATATTATTTGCTTTATGGTTGGGATAAAGACGGCATTCCGACAAAAGAAACATTAGAGCGTCTGAGTATATAATAGTTTAGGCTGTTAATAAATAATAAAAAACAAGAAACGGGTTTATTTAAAAGGAGGACGCAATGAAAAACGCATTATTATCTTATTTCGAATTAAATAAAGAAAGAATAATCGACACCTTCAATGATTTACATTCAATGCCCGAAAAAGGATTTGATGAATTCAAGACATCAGAGTACTTATCAAAACGTTTGGTGGCAAGTGGTTATTCTGTAAAGACCGAAGTAGGAGGAACGGGAGTCATAGGGATACTTGATTCGGGAAAACCGGGTCCATGTGTAGGTCTTCGAGCGGATATTGATGCATTGATGCATGAGGTAGACGGTGAATTGGTTGCTATACATTCTTGCGGCCATGATGCTAATAGCACTATAGTTCTTTCTGTAGCGGAAGCTTTGGCGAGCCTCAAGTTTCCTGCTAAGGGGCAACTGAGGATTGTCTTTCAGCCTGCGGAAGAGATCTTATCCGGTGCTAAAGCATTGTTAGAATCAAAAGAGATGGAAGGCCTCGACTATTTGATAGGTACCCATTTACGACCCATAGAAGAACTCCCTTACGGTAAAGTTTCACCATCCGTAAGACATGGTGCTTCTGGAATAATGTTGATAGATGTAATCGGTTCGGATGCGCACGGGGCAAGACCCCACCAGGGCATAAATGCGATAGATGCCTGTTGCTTGATAATTGGGGCAGTAAACAGTATCAGACTTGATCCTCAGGTCCCTCATTCCCTAAAGGCAACAATGATAAAGAGCGGCGGGAACTCTTTAAATGTTATTCCCGGAAAAGCGGAAATAGCATTCGATATGAGGGCACAAACAAATGAGGTAATGGAGAAATTAAAAAAATCTTTGATATATGCGGCTGAGAAAGCCGGGGAAGCTTGTGGAGCAAAAGTTATATGCCGATTAAAGGGTGAAGTGCCTGCGGCACAAGACAGTGATGAGGTAGTTAGGATAGCTAAAGAATGTATAGAGTATGTTCTTGGCGAAAACGGGGTGGCAGACTATGTTGTCACTTCCGGCGGCGAAGATTTTCACAATTACACCAAAGAAATAAAGAATTTGAAAACGACAATTTTAGGCATAGGTGCAAATCTTACACCGGGGCTTCATAAGCCGGATATGACATTTAAAATTGAGGCTATTATAGATGCGTCCAAAGTAATGGCTTTGATGGTCAATGAAATACTAAAATAATTGCAAGGAGGCTAAAACATTGGCTGAATACCTTAATTTAATGGAAAAAGAAGAAGATTTACTCGTTGAAAATGTAAGTGGCAAAAGGTTGATGGAATATACAGGTGAAATCGCCAAGTGGATAAGAGTATCGGGAACGAAAGAAGAAGTAGAAAGTTTGGAATACTGTAAAAATGTCTTAGAGGGCTTTGGTTACGAGACTGAATTATCTTTCCATTCTGCATTTATAAGTGTGCCTGTTAAAGCATTTGTTGAGTTGGAGTATCCAACACGTTTAAGTTTTGAGGCATTAGGACACTCTTTCACTCCTTCTACATCTCCCGCAGGGCTCAAAGGAGAGATTGTACTCTCAACTTGCTCAGCTGTTGCCGGAAAAATCGTACTATGCAACGGGTTACCATCTGCAGATGAGGTTGCAAGATTAAGTGGCCTTGGGGCTATAGGAGCTATATATGCTCAGGATGACTTTTTGCATAATATTGCAGTATCACCAATATGGGGCGGACCCACTGACAAGACTGAACATTTATTCCCCGCAATACCTGTAGTTTCAGTAACCAGGGGTAGCGGATCAGAAATAAAAGAATCCATAGAAAAGGGTCGCACAATAATCAGAATGGAATCAACAGTTGATACAGGGTGGAGAGATGTACCGCTTTTGGAAGCGAATATGAAATGTGATAATAGCGATAAGTTTTTACTCTATTCAAGCCATATAGATTCCTGGGATTACGGTGCAATGGACAACGGTTCAGCAAATGCTACTTTGATTGAATGTGCTAAGCTGCTAGCGGAAAAACAAAAATTCTGGCAGAGAGGTTTGAGGTTGGTATTTTGGGCCGGTCATTCACAAGGAAAGTTTTTCAGCTCGGCTTGGTATGCAGATAACCATTTTGAAGAGCTGGAGGAAAAGTGTGTAGGCCATGTGTATGTAGATTCAACAGGAGGCAAGGATGCAGTCATTATAATAGAGGCACCTGTTATGCCCCAAACCAAGCAGTTGGCAGCAGACGTAATTAAGAAGCAGACAGGCCAAGACTTTTTAGGAAAGAGAATCGGGCATTATGCGGATCAATCTTTTTACGGGGTAGGTTTAACATCAATATTCGGTACATTCTCAGAGCAGGATGCTAATAAAGATCAGGACGTGGTGTCTTTTAAAATGGGAAACACTAAGTATGCCGGCGGCCTCGGTTGGTGGTGGCATACGAAACATGATACGGTAGACAAGGTGGATGAAGAGCTCTTAATAAGAGATACGAAAATATATTTAGCAGTAATATGGAGAATATTAACCTCGCCGATATTGCCTTACGATTTTAATGCGGCTGCACAAGAAATGGCTGAGACGGTATCAGGACTCCAGGGCAATCTAAAAGAACGCTTCGATTTATCATTACTGAAAGAAAGAATAGATAAATTCGTAGATGTTACCGAGACTCTGAATAATAAGATCTCCGAAATAAAAGAGCCCTGTAGCGATGCCGATGAAATAAATGATATGATGCTTAAACTATCACAAAATATTGTTCGAATAACATTCCATGATAACGACTTTTTCAACTTTGATTTATCCGGGCCCATGTTCCCGTTGCCGTCATTGGAATGCGGAAAGGTATTGGCGGAATGCGCTTATGATTCCTATAAATATCATTCTACTAAATTGAAATTCAGGCGCGGTTACAACAGGGTAATGCATTATCTAAAGAAAGCTTTGGAGTTGTTGAATTAGTGAAGGTGGTTTTTAGCTCCTATATATTAAATTCTACGAAGGAAACATCCCTTGAACTGGACTTTTCCGGTACATTTAAAGAATTGATTGATAGACTTTGCACTATTTACGGTGATGAGTTTGAATCCTTAATACTTACAGACGGTAAGCTATCAACTAAGGCCGTGATTTTAGTTAATAACTCTTTTCTTAATAAAGAGGATGGGCTTAGCAAAATACTCAGCAATGAAGATACAATTGCTTTTGTGCCGGTAGTCGCGGGAGGATAATAAAATCAAAAATTTATCATTTAAACAGGAAGGTGAAATAAATGGGAGACACCTATGAAACATTGAAAGTTGCAGCAGTACAAGCCTCACCGGTTTTTCTTAACAGAGAGGCTACTACAAAAAAAGCTTGTGATTTGATAAAAGAAGCAGGAAGGAACGGAGCTAAGCTCATTGTATTCCCCGAAGGGTTTATCCCGTCCCATCCAGTGTGGTATATTTTCCATGCTGCCACGAGTAATGCAGCGAACCAGATGAGCATTGAGCTTTTTAAAAATTCAGTTGAATTGCCTAGTTTTGAATTGGATGAACTTTGCAAGGCAGCAAAAATCGCCAAAGCTTATGTAATTATGGGTATATGTGAAAAGCTGCCAAAAACAACAGGAACCATGTTTAATACGCAAATATATATAAGCCCAGATGGTAAGTATTTAGGAAAACACCAAAAATTTATGCCTACCGCAGCAGAGAGAATCGTTCATAAAGCAGGAAACGGAGATACATTCGGTACTATTGATACGGAATACGGTCCTATAAGCGCTTTAACTTGCAGTGAAAATTCAAATCCCTTGGCATTGTTCGCTTTAACGGCTGAAGGCACGCGTGTTCATGGAATGTCCTGGCCAAATTTTTGGAGGGTAACCGGCAGGCCCATGAGAGAATATGTACAAATAGCATCCCAAAATTTTGCACAAGTTGCAAAAGCCTTTGTTATCAGTTCCTGTTCCACTGTGGATGATGACATGATGGAAAAAATGGAGTTGACGGATAAAGTAAAAGAGATGCTCAGAGCTCCCGGGATTTGCGGAGGCTCCATGATTGTAGGGCCTGAAACAGAAATTATTGCGGGGCCTATGGGAAGCGAGGAAGGCATACTATATGGCGATATAGACTTGGAGCAATGTGTGAAGCATAAATTGCGTCATGATTTTTCGGGACATTATAATCGCGGCGATATTTTCCAACTTCACGTTAATAAATCTAAAAGTCCTCAGCTTTATTATAAAAATGAGGATTAAGTAGATATATTAAAGGGTCTTGAGCAGGGCGAAACCATACGTTTACGTCCTGCTTGATTTTATTTGATTGGAGTTGGGCTAGCATGACACTGAATAAAAAAGCTTTTAAAGAAATACTGTTAAAGATGCCCTACTTGTTTTTGGGATATATATTATTTGCTGTTGGTACCCAGGCAATCATTCATTCTGAGTTGGGTGCCAGTCCATGGGTAGTGCTTTATATAGGTATTGTAAATCATACACCTCTCACCTTGGGGCAGGCTTCACAATTATGTGGTTTTATCGTTCTTTTTATATCTTATAAGATTGATACTGTACCTGGGTTAGGAAGTGTTTTCAGCATGATTTTCATAGGCGTGTTTATGGATATTATTGATGTTTTAAAAGTCTTTACCGTACCAAACAGCATCTTAGGCAGGTTTATTTTACTTATAGCAGGGATTATTACTGTGGGCTGGGGGACATGTTTTTATATTAGAGAAAACCTTGGAACCGGTCCGAGAGATGCCCTTATGGTTGCTTTGATAAAAAAGTTAAATATGCCTATATGGCTTATAAGGGGAATCATTGAGGCATCGGTACTTTTTATTGGTTATCTTCTGAACGGTCCTGTGGGAATAGGAACATTAATTACAGCGGGAACCTTAGGCCTTTCCGTGCAATCTGCTTTTAGGATTGTCGGTTATAATGCAAAAGAAGCAAAACATATGGATCTGATAAGTATGGCAAAGCTTTTAACTGATAAAAACGGAAACAATGTATTTTACGAAAGAAAACTTGGGAACAAATAGTTGGCCTAAAAACATGTAAAGTTAAATAAATACTATATTAACGGGAAGGGTTTTTAATGGATAAAAAAATAGCTGAAGCAGGGGAAAAATGTGAACAATACCGATTACTTGGCTATCATTGTTCCGAGTCCGCTATAAGGGCTATAATCCTCCTCATTAAAATGGCATAGGCGTGAAACACGCCTATGCCATACAATTGAATGCCATTCAAATTAATTTCTATTCATCAATGGAATAGTAGCATCTTTTAGGGGACATTATTTTCCCATCTTTTTTCAATGCTTTTATTGCCTTATCGACTTCAGCTTTTTCCAAACCGCTTGCTTCGGCTATTTCACCCGGTCTTAACGGTTCTTTTGATTCCTTTAATGTGTTTAGTACTGTTTCTTTGCTATCCATTTTTTCAGCTCCTTAGTATTTGTTGGTTTTAATGCTATAATTATATCATCATTTGTTAAGAAATTCTACAAAATTTGAAGACAAAAATAGCCAATATCTGTACATTTTTTAATAAATATATCCACTTTATGTTTATATTTAAATAAACAGGTAATTATATAAATATAAAATATAAACAATTGAAGATATGAGGATGGGTGATATGATAAAAAAATTAGGGTTCATAATTTTGACATTGGTATTTTTGGTTTTTACCGGTTGTTCCCCAAAAATAATTGATAATACTGAAGAATTGAGAGAGAAGGATGAAGAGATTGCCGCATTGGAGCAGAGAGTAGAAGTTTTGGAATCGGAATTGACCGGGATAACATCAAATAATATTTACAGAGTAATTGAGGTTATTGGATTCATGAAGAATAAAGACATGAATTCATTATCTCAATATATACACCCTACTAAAGGTATAAGATTTACTCCCTATTTTTTTACCGATACGGAAAACGACAAAGTATTCACTGCTGAGGAGGCGGCGGGGCTTATGAATAGCACCGAGATAATAAACTGGGGAGTATATGACGGCTCCGGAGAGCCGATAAATCTGATATTTGGTGATTATTACGATAAATTTGTTTATGATAAGGACTTTGCCAACCCTCAAGTTATCGGAAATAATGTTCCCATAGGCATCGGAAACATTATAGATAACACCTCAGAAGCCTACCCCAACGGCTACTTTGTAGAACTGCATTTCCCCGGGTTTGACCCACAGTTTCAGGGTATTGATTGGGAAAGTTTAAGGTTAGTATTTGAGGAGTACAACAATACCTGGTATCTGGTGGGTGTCGTTCACGGCCAATGGACTATATAGAAAGTTTATTTATTTGAACCCCCGAATTTGAGGCTTTTACAATTCTTAGTGTCCAGTTATTATCAATGTTACGAAGAAATCTGTTCATTTCTTTTTCAAAGATATTATCCTCCACATTCAGTACGGATACTATGCTGGACCCTGCCCCGCTCAAAAAAGTGGCAAGGGCTCCGACAGAGTCTGCTTGTCCTTTTATTTCATCAAAACCGGGTATAAGGTGTTTTCTATAAGGTTGGTGTAATTTATCCTTACAAGCCGATTTTAATAGCTCACCGTCACCTGTAATCATAGCTGCGGACATCAGGGCTGATTTTCCTATGTTGAATACTGCATCTTTGTAAGGTACTGTCTCGGGTAAGACTTTCCTAGCCGCAGCAGTAGAAAGTGTAAATTTTGGAATCATAACGGCATATTTAAAACCTTTAAAGGCTTCTTGCCTGAAATAGATTATTTCATTTTTTTCTATAGATGAAATGGTATATCCGCCTAAAAATGCCGGAACAACATTATCAGGATGTCCTTCAATGCTTGCACCTAATTTTATCAAATCATAGTCAGAAAGATTGGCTTCCGCCAGTATATTTCCTGCAGCACAACCTGCAGCTATGCAAGCTGCACTGCTTCCCAAACCGCGACTGATAGGTATATCTATTTTTTGGTCTATACTGATCTTAGGCATCATCTTACCCACAGTATCAAAAACCTTTTTTATTGAGTGATAAATAAGGTTTTTCTTATCTTTGAACTCTTCTTTAGATTCTTTTA
>CAZMPR010000029.1:8505-11219 GCA_964568265.1 uncultured Clostridiaceae bacterium
CTTTTATAAAAATTCTATTTTCTATATCCAAGGCGAGGCCCATGCAATCAAAGCCTGGTCCTAAATTGGCTGTTGTCGCCTTTACAACTATTTCAATCATTTGCTTAAACTCCGTTTCTTATGATAAAAACTTTGATAGTTCATTCATTTGTGCATTTATTTTGTGGATATTCATATTTAATCCCATTGCGGTATCCGGATCTTTTAAACCGTTACCCGTTAGAATGCATACGATGGTTTTATTAGAAACTTTGCGGGCTTTATAAAACTTGATTAGTCCCGCAAGGCTAGCACAAGAAGCAGGCTCAGCAAAGATGCCTTCTCTTGAAGCCAACAAAGAGTACGCTTCCAGAATCTCTTCATCGGTAACCTTATTTATTGCACCTTGGGATTCATTTATGGCTTCATTTGCCTTATCCCAGGATGCCGGATTTCCTATTCTTATCGCCGTAGCTATAGTCTCCGGATTTTCTATAATTCTTCCTTCTACAATAGGTGCAGCCCCTGCCGCTTGAAAACCCATCATCTTGGGATATTTATCTATCACATTATTTGCTTTATATTCTTTATAGCCTTTCCAATAAGCCGTAATATTGCCCGCGTTTCCAACAGGCATAAATTGATAATCGGGTGCTGTTCCCAAGGCATCACATATCTCAAAAGAACCGGTTTTTTGACCTTCTATTCTATAAGGATTTATTGAGTTTACAATAGTCACAGGAAAGTGTTTTGATGCTTCCTTCACAAGATTCAAGGCTTGGTCAAAGTTACCCTTTATTTGTATTATATTCGCCCCGTAAGCGATGGCTTGGGCGAGCTTACCCAGTGCAACTTTACCTTCGGGTATAAGGACAATGCACCTTATTTTCGCTCTTGCAGCATAAGCCGCTGCGGAAGCAGAAGTATTTCCCGTTGAGGCGCAAATGACATTTTTGGAGCCATCCTTGACTGCTTTGGTTATTGCTGTCGTCATGCCTCTGTCTTTAAAGGAGCCTGTTGGGTTAGCACCCTCAAATTTAAAAAACACCTTGTTGTCCCCGATTAAATCTTTTAGATTCTTTGATTCTATCATCGGGGTATTACCCTCATTTAAAGTAATGTTATTATCACAATATATATCTTTTAAATATTCTTTGTATCTGTCGATTAAACCTATATACATGGTACTCCTCCTATTCCATTGCAATTATTTCAGCATTTATACAGTTTTTATTTTTTTCTATTTCATCTATTAAATGAGCGGGCGTTATATCCATATATCTAGTATCAACGGTCATGGTTAACGATGCCACATCCAAAACAGGGATATTTTGATTTATTGTAAGTATATTTCCTTTAAACGAAGCCATTATATTTATAATATCCGATAGGACCCCGGGCTCATGTTTTAAAAGCATAAATATATTGACTATTCTTCCTCTTTCCTGAGAGGTGTAATCAAACACTGTGTCCTTGTATTTATAAAAGGTGCTGCGACTTAGGGAAACCATTTCGCAAGCTTGTTGTATCGTTGTTGCATCTCCACTTTTTAGCAAGTTCTTAGCTGTTATAACCTTCTCAAATACAACGGGCAGAACCTTTGAATGGACTATTAACATCTTATTAGAAGTCATTTACATCTCCCTCCATGTTTGTGAAAGCTTTACATATGTCTAAACATATGTACATATATTAGCATATGTTAAATCAATAATCAATAAGAGTTAATTCTTATTGTAGTTAATTTAGAAATACATCATTGTTACGCATTACATAATTTTTTCACTGAATCAATAGTATCTGCTATAAGTTTCGTTAGTGTAAAAAAATTTATTGACGTATAATTCACAATACCCTATAATAGAGGTAGAAATTTAATAAGAACTAATCTTCAGGGATGGGTGCAATTCCCTACCGGCGGTATAGCCCGCGAGCCGAAAGGCAGATCCGGTCAGATTCCGGAGCCGACAGTAAAGTCTGGATGAAAGAAGGTTTATTTTTATGCAAAGTGCATGAACCTGTCCCTGAGAATATCGGGGATTTTTTAATTTTAAAAATAAATCATTTTAGGAGGTAACAAAATTGAGAAACCATAGACTTCAGTTGATTACAAAAATAGGTATTTTATCGGCTTTAGCTTTTTTACTTTACTTATTTGAATTTCCTTTGCCCCTTTTTCCACCATTTTTACAAATTGATTTAGGGGATTTGCCTGCAATAATTGGTGCACTTGCGTTGGGACCTTGGGTTGGTGTTGCGATACAGCTTATAAAGAATATACTGCATTTACTATTGCGTTCGCAAACCGGTGGTATTGGGGAGTTGGGCAACTTTCTAACAGGCTCAGCATTTGTATTGACAGCTGCATTTTTATATTTTAAAAATAAGAGTAAAAAAACTGCGGTTGTTGGATTATCAGCGGCTACTATCGTGATGGCTGTTGCTATGTGCTTCTTTAACTTCTTTGTATTGATACCGGCTTTTACAAACCAACCCGTGTCGCTACAGCTTTTACCTATGATACTGACATCAATACTTCCTTTTAACTTATTAAAAGGTGTTATTATATCAGGAATCACTTTGGTTTTATATAAAAGATTATCCCCTATTTTGCATATGGAAGCTTATTCGGAGGCAACGGAGAAATCATGTAAATAAGCTGAAAGCGAAAAGCTGAAAGTGGGAAAGTCGGAAAGTGCTATGGCGGATGCATCTGTCCGCCCGTAATAAGATTC
>CAZMPR010000030.1:0-9428 GCA_964568265.1 uncultured Clostridiaceae bacterium
CCAGCAAGGGAAGAATGTTTAAATTAAAAGCCTATGAAATTCCCGAGGCGGGCAGGCAAGCAAAAGGTACTGCTTTGGTAAACCTTTTACAACTGGGTCCCAGTGAAAAGGTTACAGCGGTAATTCATATTAAAGGCTTTAAGGAAAAAGGATTTTTAATATTTGCTACCAAAAACGGTATTATAAAAAAGACGGAACTTAAAGAATACGAAACAACCAAGAGTACCGGGTTTAACGCCATAACACTGAGAGATGATGATGAACTTATTTCTGTTAAGCTGACCAGAGGGACCACCGAACTCATTGCTGTAACCAAAAAAGGCCTGGCCATAAGATTTGATGAACAGGATGTAAGACCTATGGGCAGAATAGCTATGGGTGTGCGCGGAATAAGACTTAACAAAAATGACAGTGTGATAGCATTGGATATAGCTGAGGAAGACGGAGAACTGCTAGTAATAACTGAAAAAGGTTTTGGAAAAAGAACACCTCTATCTGAGTACAGAATTCAAAACAGAGGAGGAAAGGGAGTTAAAACCGTAAATATTACCAAAAGAATCGGTAATTTAGTCGGTGCAAAAGTTGTAAAAGATAATTGCGAAGTGATGCTGATAAGCTCAGAAGGCATAGTGATTAGGATGGATATAAATGGTATTTCAGTCATGGGTAGAAGCACCCAAGGAGTTACCCTTATGAAACTTGACAAAAATGATAGCGTTGTGGCTTTGGCAAAAATAATTACGGAGGAATAATAAAATATTTAACAACATATGGACAAATAACAGATTAATGCTAATATGTTATTGACAAATGTTCTTTTGCCGAATAGCTATTTCATGTTTTGGGGGAATTGTTATGCAGTTAATCAACAGCCAATATAGAATAACGGAAATATTACAAGAGGATAAGTATGGTGTAAAATATTTAGCGGAAGATATACACAAGGAAGACGCCGTTAAAAGAATAAGACTGATTGAAAAAACCCCTGAAACAGAAGCCTTTATCGAATACATGAAGGTCAACTTTTTTGATTATACAAATATAATACATCCGAACATTTATAAAATTTACTATTTTAATAAAGTAAGAGCTATAGATGCCAGGCCGGTTATATCAAATAAATTCTATTATACTTATGAGAACATCGATGGTCAGAACTTATTTGACTACGTCAAAGACAAAGATATGGAAGAACTTTTGGATATTTCTGTACAATTGCTGTCCGCATTTAAGTATTTACATCTCAGAGGATTTGTTTATTGCAGTATTAATCCCGAAGATTTATATGTCGTTTTTGATGGAGTTAAGAACCAATTAAAGATTACCTCCCTTCCTTATTCTTTATATGCTGACTCTTCGGTGGTAATAAATAAAGAAAATTCCTATTTTAAAGCTCCTGAATCTTTACAATATGGAAAATATGATAAAAGCACAGACATTTATTTATTGGGAATCATGCTTTATCATATTTTTACCGGTGAGGATATTGGGACATCATATTTTGGTTTAAGTGATTCGAGAATTGCTTTAAACCAGCAATTTTCACAGATTTTTAAGATAATTGAAAAATGCACCGCAGCAAAAACTTATATGAGGTATAATTCCATAGATGAAGTAATAGACGATATAAACAGTATATTTAATAAAAACTATACTATTATCGATAAAAAATATATTGAAACTTTGCCGGTCAATCCAACAAAACTCGTAGCCAGAGAAGATATAATTAGAAGACTGATTGATAACAGCCAAGGTTATTTATACGGGAATAAACCTATAAAGCTATCCGCGATAATAGGAGATTATGGTACCGGTAAAGGAGCATTATTAGATGCATTTATGATCAGGCTGAATCTGGAAGGTGAGTACACGGCATATGCCGTACTCAATGAAGATAATAAAGAAGATTATTGCGCAATCAAGGTAATCATCAAAAACATTCTCAAATATGCGGAAAAAGAAATAATAGCCAAATATTTTGATCAAATATCAGGGTTGATGCCGGAATTGGCACAAACCAAAAACATTAGCATGCTCTCGGATAAGACCGGTGGAGAGGATAAAATAATTTATAGATTGGGTAATTTCATATTGGAAACATCTCTATTACGCCCTTTTATTATTATTATAAAGAATTTTGAATATCTGGATGTTAAATCAAGAAAAATAATTAATTATATTTTGATGAGGCAGGAGAAAAGCAAAGTTTCTTTTGTGGTTTCTTTTCATGATGATATTTCACAGGTAAAAGCAAAAGAGAGTCTTAATCTTAATCTAAAAAATTACGAGACAGACATAGTAAAACTATCTAAATATAATATTTACGAAACAGCAGAAGCAATAAGGATACTTCTTGCAATGGACTCCCCGCCCATTGAATTCGCAACAAAAGTCTTTAAAGAAACGGAAGGCAACCCTTGCTTAGTTCATGAGACAATTTATGCGCTTTTTTTGGATAAGCATATTTATACAGATAACAAGGGAAACTGGGTTTTTAAAGATGCGGATTTTTCAAGAATTCATTTATCAATAAATATAATCGAAATTTTGCAAAATAAAATAAAAAAGTTAGAAGCGATTAAAAAAAATATATTGGATATTATATCAATATTTGATGCGTCTATGCCCACCGATATATTGGCCAGCATGTGCGGGATAGGTATTGCTGAAATGACTCCTATGTTGGAAAGCTTAGTTTCTTTAAATATTTTAACAAGAAGATTGGATGAATGGGGAATTTCTTATTACTATACTTCTGTAGGCTTAAAAAAGGCTGTTTACGGTGCCATAAAAAGGGATACCCGGACTGGTTATCACGAAAAAGCATCAAGAATCCTTGAAGAGAGATTCGAAATAAAAAGAGAAAATAAAAGTGAATTAATTTTCCAAATGGCGAAGGGTGGAAGAACAAAGGACGCAATAGAATATTTAATAGCCATATCTGATGAGATGATAGAAAAAAACTTATATAAACAAGCAATCCAATATTTAAAACAGAGTCTTCGCTTATCCGGGGAAAAATCTTCATGCAATAAGCGTGTTGAAATAAGCATAAAGTTAGGTGATTTACTATATAAAACAGGGGATTACGGAAAGAGTTTGAAGTATTATAAAATTGCTGAGGAATTTGTTATTGAAGCGGATAAAAAATGTTTATTGACGGATATATATATTAAAAACATTTATGCTTATTACAGGCTGAACAATATAAAAAAATGTTTGGAATACTCCAGGCTTGCCAAAAATCAAATAAAAGAAATTCAATATAAAGAAGGCATGTTGGACCTTGTATTGGCATTAAGCGATTTATTGATATACAGAAGAAAATCTAACTCTATTATAAAAATAATAGAAAAGATATTAAAAAGTCTAAAAGAAGAAGACCGTTATTATTATGGAATGTTTATGTCCATATATGGAAAAGCGTTGCTAAAGAAATCAAGGCATGAAGAAGCAATGGAAGTACTGAAAACAGGCATCGAAGTATTGGAGGAACTGGGAGAATATGAAGGATTGGTTGTTGCCACAAATGCCATGGGCGTTATTTATAGTGACTTTTACAATGAATATAAAAAGGCAAAAGAATACTTTGAAAAAACCTTAGCCATATCACAGGAAATCAATAATATCACTCATATGATGTTGTCTTATATAAATATAGCGGAAATTTATAAAAACGAAGAAATGTATAGCGAATGCCTTATTTATTTAAATAAAGCATTGGAATTAGTTGAATACTATCCGAACATTTATACAAAAGCCATATTATATAATAATGTGGCAATGTCAAATTTGGAGATGGAGGATTATGCAAAATATATAGAATATATGGTTAAAGGCAGGCCTGTAATATTTGATAACAAGGATACCGGAGAGGTAATCAATCATTATTACAGTAACGAATCTGTTTTCTTTTATATGATGGGGATGTACGAAGAAGCTTTTGAAAACGTAAAAAGATCCATGGAAATATCTAAATCCTGGGGTATAGGAATTGACCCAAATGTGGCTTTAGTAAGTATTCTCAGCAAAATAAAGCTTGACGGTGAGATGAATTTTGCAGAGCTAAAAGAATCATGCATGTCTTTGCTTGAGAGTAAAAGCTATAAGGTGGGCAGGCAGGCTTGCAATAAAATTGCCGAATTGTATTTGGATGATATGGACCCGGATAAAGCTAAAAGTTTTTTGGAGCTATCGGCAAAATATAAAGAATTTGTCAACACGCCGAGCCTGGATATAGTATACAGGTATTTATCTGTAGTTATGGCGAAAACCAATGATAAGGCAAGCCTGCTTATTAAACTTGCAAAAGAATATGATTCTTTAGACAATAACGAAATAAAGTGGAAGATTTATAAATCCATCGGAACGGATTTAGCTGATAGCGGTGATTCATTCGGTGGGCTAAAAAATCTGATTACCTCATTTAATCATTTGAGATTGCTAATGGAAAACGTTCCGAAAGAATATAAAATACAATTTTTGAAATCACATAACAGGATTTCGATAAAAGAAAAACTTACCGAAGTAGCGCAAAAGATAACAGGACAATCCGGCATTGTCCAAAGCAACGTAACTATTTCCGAAAAAATTAGTGATATTGAGCATGAGATTAGCGAATATTTCGATTATAAGAGTTTCAAAGAATTAATAATCAGGAATGAAGATGCCGTCAATAAAAAAAGTGCGGATTTGAACGAATCAATGTTAGGAAAGTTTTTATTGGATTTATTTGATAGAATAAACGGTTTCGGCATTGATATAGAAGATAATATAAAAAAGATGGTAGAGGCTTTTATGGGATTTACCCAGGCAAAGAATGGATTTTTGGCAATTTCCGATGAGAATAACGAGATACAGATGCTATATGCTGATATAAAAACCGAGAACATGGGTTTTTACAAATATATAATTGAAAAAGTCAGACAAGGCGAAGAAAGTATTATGATACCTGATGTTTTTGAATATAAAAAGAAAGTATACGGTTCCTTGATACCTAAAGATATATCCGCGGTATTTTGTATTCCCATAGTATCTGCAGATGATGTTGGTTTCTTAGAGATAGAAAGAAGAAAAGGCAGCGGTGCAAAGAATATAAAAGGCTATCTGTATTTGGATACTGACTCTATCATAAATAATTTTTCCGATGAAACAGGGAATCTGTGTAAAAAGGTATCGAAAATTGCTTATATACTTATTGATAATTATAATTTGAAAATGGTAAATGCTTTTGATAAACTGACAAAGCTTTATACGAGAAAATACTTTGAAAGTGCCCTTGCGAATGCTATAGCGAAAGGCGGAGTTTTTTCGATTATCATGGCCGATATAGACAGGTTTAAAGCCGTTAATGATAAATACGGTCATCAGGTAGGTGACGAGGTATTAGCCAAGTTATCTGATATTATTTTAAAGAACCTCAGAAAAACGGATATTTGCGCAAGATACGGAGGAGAGGAATTTGTGATGCTCCTTCCCGATACCGATACACAAGGGACCTTACAGTTGGCCGAAAAGATTAGAAAAAAGATTGAAACCGCAGGCTTATTTTCGCATCACAGCCCGGTTACAATAAGCATGGGTATTGCTACTTATCCTATGCACAGTACTTGGAGTAAGGATCTTATTGATAAAGCGGATCAGGCAATGTATTTTTCGAAAGAAGCGGGACGGAATAAGACAAAGATATACGATGAAAACTTAGTTAAATCAGACAGAAGGGTAAACAAATTGGCCGGGATAGTGGAAGGAAATGTTGAAGAGGACATAAATAGAGTGGAGAACATCATTGAAGTGTTAGACATACAAAGAAACATGAAAAAAACGAAAGAAGATAAGGTTTTTGAATTTCTGGGAAAATCCATAAAAGTGTCCGCTGCTCGAATAGGTTCCGTCTTTTTTATAAATGATCATAATGAACCTATAAGACAAATAACAAGGAGAGGAACAGTTCCGGCAACAATTAAAAGCATGGATTACAATAGAAGTTTACTGGAAAGGTGTATCCAAAATAAGACTGGGGAATATCTTATCGATTGGTCTAAAAGCGTATCGGTTGATGCAATAACGGGTATGCCGGATTGGCAGTCTGTTATAATTATTCCCATCACAAATTATGAGAAAGTTAATGCAGTATTGTATTTATCTGTATCTTTAAAGGAAAAAGAATTTGAGGCGGATACTTATAATTATATAGATACTCTTTGCAAAATCATTGCGCCGGTATTTTTATAAAAGGCTATAGAGATGTGATTAAACGGATTGAATGTTTTATTGGAAGGAGTGATATTATGCAATCAAAGGATAGAAGGCAGGAAATACTAAATATTTTAAAAGATAATAAAGAACCGGTGTCAGGCTCGGTGCTTTCCAATAAGTTGGGGGTAAGCAGGCAAATAATTGTTCAGGATATTGCAATACTTAGGGCCTCTGGAATAAAAATAATTGCTACTCCGGCCGGCTATATATTGCCAAAGGATGAACAGGGTAAGTTAGTAAAAATTATTGCATGTCATCACGATCGAAACAATACTAAAAAGGAATTGGAGATAATAGTTGATAACGGCGGTAAAATAATTGACGTTATTGTTGAACATCCCCTATATGGCGAAATAAAAGGAAATTTGATGCTGTATTCAAGATTGGATATAAAAAAGTTTATTAAAGAATATGAAAAGGATGATACAAAACCTCTTTCTTTTCTTACGGATGGTGTTCATCTCCACACTATAGAAATTCCAAATGAAGATTCGTATCAAAGAGTCATAAAAGAACTGAATGAAAATGGGTACTTGATTGACAGCGAATAATATGCTATATTTTTTTCATTAGACTGACAAGACAGGTGTAAATACATTATGGAGGCGTAATAAAATGAAGAAAAATTTTTCGGTTAAGGACTATTTTATTGATACGTTGGGCTCTATGGCATTAGGTTTGTTTTCTTCGCTGATTGTTGGGCTTATTTTGGAGCAAGTGGGATTAAAAGTCGGTATTGATATTCTTGTAGATTTAGGCAGAGTAGCAAAACTTCTTATGGGCCCGGCGATAGGTATAGCCGTAGCATCCGGGAGGAAGGTCCCCGCTTTGGTTGTTTTTTCATCTGCGGTTACGGGGGCTATCGGGGCGGGAACTATATTTATCAACGAAGCAGCTCAATTTGGAATAAAAGTCGGGGAACCTATGGGTGCTTTTGTTGCGGCTATTGTTGGCATGGAGTTTGGGCGCCTTATAGCGGGGAAAACAAAGGTAGATATTGTTTTGGTTCCGTCTTTAGTGATAATCACGGGCGGCGCAGCGGGTAAGTATATATCACCGGTAGTATCCGCTTTCATGTCTGCCTTGGGGACATTGATTAATAACGCAACGGTTTTAAGACCCGTACCTATGGGAATAATAGTATCAGTAATAATGGGAATGGTGCTTACACTGCCAATAAGCAGTGCGGCGGTAGCTATAGCCTTGGGGCTTAAAGGTTTGGCCGGTGGTGCGGCAACGGTTGGATGCTGTACTCAGATGGTAGGGTTTGCGGTGGCAAGTTATAGAGAGAATAAAATGGGAGGATTGATCGCCCAAGGTATAGGAACATCAATGCTTCAAATGGCCAATATCATCAGAAATCCCCTTATTTGGATTCCGCCAACCTTGGCTAGCGCAATATTAGGTCCACTTTCTACAACGCTTTTTAAAATGGAAAATGTACCGGAGGGCTCGGGTATGGGGACTTCGGGACTGGTAGGCCAATTCGGAACCTTTGCTGCCATGTCCGGTATAAATGATGGGGGGATAATAATAATTAAAATACTGATACTGCATATAATCCTGCCGGCAGCGGTTACGTTATTGATTTCAGAATATATGAGGAAAAAAGATTATATAAAACCCGGGGATATGAAGCTTGATTTATAAATTGAATAGTTTAAATTGTAAAGATAAAAACTTAAATGTATAATCAAACTAAAGCAAGTTAAGGGAACGTAATATTATGTTTTATTTTGAAATTTGTGCTTCAAGGAACGGAAAAATAGCTAAACAGTTAAGGATAGAAGGTTTTAGGAGGATAAAGGATGAAGTTTAGGGGCATATCGTTTAAACATAAGGGACTGATTTTTGTATTTGGCGTTATATTTATTGCCGTTTTATTATTCGGGGCTTTATCGGGTTATATCATTGACCTTCAATGGTTTAAAGAATTAGGCTATACTGAGGTTTTTTTTAAAAAAGTAATTACTCAGATAAAATTTTTTGTACCATCACTTATAATTATGTTTTCAGTATTTTATATATATATGAGGTCAATGAATGCCTATTCTAAAAAAAATACCGGTCTTTTTGTAAGCGAAGGAGAGAATAAGTGGAGGAATAAAATATTTATAATAGTTTCATCCTTACTTTCCGTTGTATTTTCCGTAGCCTTTGTTTCTGAAGTTTGGTATGATTTTTTAATTTTTATAAACAAGACACCTTTCGACTTAAAAGACCCTATATTCGGATATGATATAAGCTTTTTTGTATTCACACTGCCTTTCTTAAAAAAGCTTTACGGTTTTTTATTGGGAATAATAATAGTTTTTGCAGTCATCACTGTTGTTTTTAATGCAATAATATTTATTACACCAAGGAAAACAAAAGAAGACTTCGATGATATAATGAGCTTTAAAGGCGTTAACAGAAGCAATTATAAAGATATTTTAAAAGCCGGCGGAAAACAGCTTTCCTTTCTGGGCGGCATTTTCTTTTTAGTTATGGCCTTAGGGTTTTTCCTTAGAATGTTTGATCTTTTATACTCTTCCAGAGGCATGGCTTTTGGGGGAGGTTATACGGATATTCATATAAGTCTGCCTTTTTATTATCTTTATATAGGGCTTAGCATCATAATCGGTTTATCTTTCATGATTTCATCAAAAGGCATAAACCTTAAAATAATAGTTTTTGGACCTTTAGCTTTGATTTTAGCTACTTTGGTTTCCGGAATAGTTGGGGCTGCCGTTCAAAATCTTATAGTTACACCCAACGAACTGGCAAAAGAAGAAAAGTATCTTCAGTTTAATATAGACTATACAAATTATGCATACGGACTTCAAGATGTGGAAGTAAAGCAGTTTAGTGTTGCCCAGGACTTAATAAGAGAGGATATAGAAGAAAACAGCATAACAATAAACAATATTCCCGTCAATGATTATAAACCCGCTAAGGACATATACAATCAGATACAGGGTCTTAAGAACTACTACTACTTCTATGATATGGACATTGATAGATATATGATAAACGGCGAATACAGACAGGTATTTATATCAGCCAGGGAGCTGCAAAGCGGAAACATACCGAAACAGGAAAGCGGGGGCACGTCCTGGATAAATCGTTACCTCAAATACACTCACGGCTACGGTGTGGCTATGTCGCCGGTAAACGAAGTTACTCCCTCA
>CAZMPR010000030.1:9438-10810 GCA_964568265.1 uncultured Clostridiaceae bacterium
AGGACAACCGAGACTTTTTATAAAAGATTTACCCGTAATTTCCGAAACGGATATAAAAGTCGAAAGACCCCAGTTATATTATGGAGAACTGGCAAAAGAATTTGCAATAGTAAATACTAGGGAAAAGGAATTTGATTATCCTTCCAGCAGCGGTAATGTTGAAACTGTTTACGAAGGAACCGGAGGAATACCCCTTACTTTTTCCAACCGGATAATGTTGGCACTGACTCAAGGCAAAATGAACTTTATCTTGTCTCAGGATATCAGTTCCAAAAGCAAGATACTTATGCATAGAGAAATAATTGAGAGGGTTAAAAAAATAGCGCCCTTTTTAGCCTATGATGAGGATCCGTATATTGTTGTAAGCGAGGGTAATTTATACTGGATAATAGATGCCTATACGATTAGCAACAGATATCCCTATTCCGAATCCATCAATGAAGGCTCGGATATAAATTATATAAGGAATTCCGTTAAAATAATTATAGACGCTTATAATGGCACAACTGATTTTTATATAGCCGATGATAAGGATCCTCAAATAATAACTTACGGAAAAGTATTTAAAACCTTGTTCAAGCCTCTGTCAGAGATGCCGCAGGATTTGCGGGCTCATCTCAGATATCCTCAAATGCTTTTTGATATACAAACGGATATATACAGCAGATATCATATAAAAAATGCAAGAGAATTCTATAACAAAAGTGATGTCTGGGATATTGCAACCCAAATATACGGACCCAGCGGGGCATCAAGTGAAAGTGAGTTTGTAGAATCATCCTATTTAATCATGAAACTACCCGATTCCGATAAGGAAGAATTTATACTTATGGTGCCATATACGCCCCAAAGAAAGAATAACATGATTTCCTGGTTTGCGGTTAAAAATGATGGGGAGAATTACGGTCAACTAAAGCTTTATACTTTCCCCTCAGGCAAGATTGTGGAAGGGCCTATGCAAATCGAGGGGATAATCAGCCAGGATGTGGCTATCGGTAACGCAATAAACTTGCTGCAATCCGGCGGTAACTCTCAAGTAATCAGAGGAAATATGCTTATAATTCCCATTGAGGATTC
Organism: uncultured Clostridiaceae bacterium; assembly: GCA_964568265.1. Lineage (GTDB taxonomy): Bacteria > Bacillota > Clostridia > Lutisporales > Lutisporaceae > JAAYKT01. Next base: position 10,516 of record CAZMPR010000030.1, read on the forward strand.
TATACTATATGTGGAACCTATTTACCTCAGGGCAAGCAATGCCAGCGCCTTGCCGGAGCTAAAAAAAGTAATAGTTTTTTATAAGAATAAGGTAGTGATGGAAGACAGCCTGGAAATGTCTCTGGCAAGAATATTCCCTCCGGCTGCAGAAGAGGGGCCTGTAAAACCTGTAAAACCAAAGCCGGATGTATCCCTTACGCCGTCTGAGGATGCAGATACAATGGCGGAACTGATTGAATTAGCCAATAGTACTTTTGGCGAAGCTCTTGAAGCACAAAAAGAAGGAAACTGGGCT
>CAZMPR010000030.1:10820-11091 GCA_964568265.1 uncultured Clostridiaceae bacterium
CCGACTGCTGATTTTCTTAAGACGCTTGAAACCGAAGGAAACTGGGCTTTGTACGGAGAAAAGCTGAATGAACTTTCAGGAATTTTAGAGAAGTTGAATGAGATTAAATAAAAATAGCCCTTGCATTTATAAAAAATAGCGGGTATAATTAAAAACAATATTAAAACCGTTGAAGAGGATTAGTAAATAGGCAACTCGGTAAAGAGAGCCGGCGGCGGTGAGAGCCGGTACCGAACCTGTTGAATCCACCTTGGAGGGATTGCGATGAGCA
>CAZMPR010000031.1:0-10959 GCA_964568265.1 uncultured Clostridiaceae bacterium
TAAATAGTAGAATTACAGAGGTATATCTGCTGAATGTAACATAAATAGTGAATACGTCCATAAACGACTGAATTTATTGCCCGGGCAATTATTAATATACTTTATAACAAAACATACAATAATAGTATTGTTAACCCTTAATTTCATTGAAATCAGCAATAAGAAAAGGGAGGAAAAATGAATATAGCAAATAAAATAACTTTACTGAGGATACTTTTAATACCTATTTTTATAGTTTTTTTGATGATAAACAAACCCTTTTATAGGGAAATAGCTTTATTAATTTTTATAATTGCTTCTCTGACTGATAAATTAGATGGTTATTACGCAAGAAAACTAAACTTGATTACCGATTTGGGAAAGTTTATGGACCCTTTAGCTGATAAACTTTTAGTTACAAGTGCCCTGCTCATGTTTATAGAGATGGGCATAATTGAAGCATGGATTGTATTTATTATTTTGGCTCGTGAATTTGCCGTTACCGGGCTAAGAGCGGTTGCAGCTACCAATAATGTAGTTATTGCCGCAAGCCAATTAGGAAAATTGAAAACGGTGGCTCAAATTACGGCCATTATTGTTTTGTTGTTAAATAATTTTCCCTTTAATTTAATAGGACTGAGGATGGACACCATATTAATATATTTTTCTCTAATAATAACAATAGTTTCCGGTATAGATTATTTTTTAAAGAATCGAAAAATATTTGTTAATTAACTTCAATTAATCATACAAAAAATTGGAGGTGGCATTATGATATGCGAAATAATATCAATAGGAACTGAATTACTGTTGGGTGATATTGTTAACACGAACGCCCATTTTCTATCCCAAAAGCTATCCTATTTAGGCTTCGATGTTTATTATCAAAGTGTTGTAGGCGACAATATGGAAAGGCTCATTGACCAAATCAACTTAGCGAAAAGCAGGGCGGATATAATAATCACCACCGGCGGATTAGGGCCGACCGATGATGATATTACAAAAGCCGGTTTATGTAATGCACTGAAAATTGACCTGATCTTGCAAGAAGAATTAGCAGAAAACATAAAAATGTATTTTAATAAAATCCAAAGAAAGATGCCTGAAATAAATTTAAGACAAGCTTATATACCGAGAAACAGCAGAGCCCTAATTAATAACAACGGAAGTGCTCCCGGCATCATATATGAAGATAGCAAAAATACTTTTATTCTACTGCCCGGGCCTCCTAAAGAAATGATGCCCATGTTTGATACTTTGGTGCTCCCCTATCTGAAAGAAAAATCTCATAGCATTATAAAATCAAAAACAATAAAAGTAGTAGGCATAAGTGAATCCCAATTGCAGGAAATGCTCCAAGACCTTATAGATAAACAGACTAATCCGACTATAGCTCTTTATGCAAAATCCGGAGAAATAGATATACGAGTAACTGCAAAATCTGAAAAGCCTACTGAGGCTGATTTGTTAATTCATGAAATGATTATCAGTATAAAGAAGGTGCTCGGTGACAGTATATTCGGATATGATGATGACTTATTGGAATATGTTGTTAACTTATTGCTTCAAAAAAATATAAAATCTCTGTCTGTAGCGGAATCTTGCACAGGCGGATTAGTTTCAAGCAGGCTTACCGATATACCGGATGCATCTAAAAGCTACTTAAACGGTGTAATAAGCTACAGTAATGATGCCAAAATGAATATGTTAGGCGTGAAAAAAGAAACTCTGGAAAGGTTTGGTGCGGTCAGTAAGGAAACTGCAGCGGAAATGGCTATTAATATTAAAGATATTTCTAAAACTGATATTGGATTATCGATAACCGGAATTGCGGGCCCCGACGGCGGTACCGAAGAAAAACCTGTGGGATTATGTTACATCGGCTTGGCACACAACGACAACGTATATACATATAAATGTTTATTCAACGGAAACAGACTAAGAAATAAATTCAGTGCGTCTACAAAGGCATTGGATATATTAAGATTGTTTTTGCTTAATAGTGAGAATTAACATTGTCCTTAAAACCTGGAGCCAGGTAATTAGGCAAATACATAAATCGATATTAAATTTATGGTTCGCCTGAATTGTAACTATCTATATGGTCATTTCGTAAAATATTAATTTGACATAAATAAGGTATTTATATATAATTAAGATTAGCAGAACAAATGTTCGATTGAAAGGGGTGTAGCAGTTCAAACTGCGCTGTATTTATGAATGATAAGAAAAAAGCATTGGAATTAGCTATCGGTCAGGTAGAAAGACAGTTCGGCAAAGGTTCCATAATGAAATTAGGGGAAAATGTAAAATTAAATGTAGAGTATATTTCAACAGGCTCCTTGGATTTAGACGTAGCTTTGGGAATTGGAGGCGTCCCGCGGGGTAGAGTAGTAGAAGTATTCGGACCTGAATCTTCCGGTAAAACAACAGTGGCTTTACATATGATTGCGGAAGCCCAAAAAAACGGAGGAGAAGCTGCTTTTATTGATGCGGAACATGCGTTAGACCCTGTGTATGCAAAGAAAATCGGCGTTGATATTGATAATTTAATAGTATCCCAACCTGATACCGGAGAGCAAGCGCTTGAAATATGTGAAACCCTTGTAAGAAGCGGGGCCATAGATATAATAGTAATAGATTCAGTAGCCGCTTTAGTGCCCAAAGCGGAAATAGACGGTGAAATGGGAGACACCCATGTAGGTCTTCAGGCACGCTTAATGTCCCAGGCACTTAGAAAACTTGCAGGAGCCATTAGTAAATCTAAAACTACGGCAGTGTTTATCAATCAATTAAGAGAAAAAGTCGGGATTATGTTCGGAAACCCGGAGGTTACACCCGGGGGTAAAGCCCTAAAGTTTTATTCTTCTGTTAGATTGGACGTAAGAAGAATTGACAGTATTAAGCAAGGAACTGATATCATAGGTAACAGAACCAGGGTTAAAGTCGTAAAAAACAAAGTAGCTCCGCCGTTTAAGCAAGCTGAGTTTGATATCATATATGGAGAAGGCATATCAAAAGAAGGCGGTATCTTAGACGTTGCCGTAAATAACGATATTGTATTAAAAAGCGGTTCCTGGTATTCTTATGGTGATACAAGAATAGGGCAAGGCCGTGAAAACGCAAAACAATATTTAAAAGATAATCCCGAAACATCTAAAGAAATTGAAATAAAAGTAAGAGAAGCCTGTAATCTGGGAATATCCAAATCAACAAGCACTGAAAGTACGGATGAGACCTTTGATGATTAGATAATTGTTTAAACGGCGCATAACGGTATAAACCTTTATGCGCCGTTTATGTTAGAATGAGGTGGCTATATGGTTATTACCGATATTGTTCTTAAAAAAAATAAAACTCAGTATGATGTCTATATAGAAAACAATCAAAAGATCACAATAGATATAAACTTAGTTATAAAATACGATATTAAAAAAGATATGATGATTGATGAGATTTGGTTAGAAAAATTGGAGAATGAAATCGGGTTTCATAACGCTTATGAGTATTCCTTAAGATTGCTGTCAATAAAAGCCAGAACAATCGGTGAAATAAAAAATAAACTGCTGCAAAAAGGCTTCAACCTTGAAACAATAAACAAAACAATAGAAAAACTCATGGATATCGGTTATATAAACGATGAAAAGTATATTGATGATTTTTTAAATGAAAAAGGTATAATGCCCGGTATGAGCAGGAAGGCTTTATATTATAAATTATTATATAAAGGCTTGGAAAAAAACCTTTTAGACAGAAAGTTTAGAGAAGCCGGTATTAATGAATATGTAACAGCAGTAATGGCTGCAAAAAAGAAAATAAAAACAATAAAAGGCGATAAGAAAATTATTAGGAATAAACTCTATTCATATCTTAAAGGAAAAGGGTATTATGATACTATATGTATTAAAGCTATAAATACTGTGCTAAGCGAGACTGAATGGGAATAACTGGATGCCTTGCTTGACAAAAAAAACTAAAAGATATAGAATTATTTTAATATGGTGTATCAGCAAAATCTGAAATGAATATAGAATGAAATATTAATTAATAAAAAGGAGGTGAACAAGTTATACAAACAGTAATAATATATGCTGCAATTGGTTTTGTGTGCTTTATAGTTGGATACATGGTAAGAAGATATATTGCAGAAGCGAAAATAAAAAACGCTGAGGAAGCAGCGAGAAAGATTATAGATGATGCTAAAAAGGAAGCTGAAAATAATAAAAAGGAGCTTCTATTTGAAGCAAAAGAAGAAATTCACAGACAAAGATCTGAACTTGATAAGGAAGTTAGAGATAGACGCAGCGAAGTGCAAAGAATAGAAAGACGCCTTCTCCAGAGAGAAGAACTTCTTGACAAAAAACTGGAGGCTGTTGAACATAGAGAGGACTCAATTGTTAAAAAGCAAAAAGAAGTGCAAAAAGCTTACGATGACGCAAAAGAATTATACAATATACAGCTGAAAGAGCTTGAGCGTATTTCTAATTTATCCTCAGAAGAAGCAAAGCAATTATTGTTAAAAGATATTGAAAAGCAAATTAAACATGAAGCAGCTATGATGATTAAGGATATAGAAACAAAAGCTAAAGAAGAAGGGGAGAGAAAGGCCAAGGAAATAATCTCCTACGCTATTCAAAAATGTTCTGCCGATCATGTAGCGGAAACGACTGTATCGGTAGTTGCCCTGCCTAACGATGAAATGAAAGGGAGAATAATTGGCAGAGAAGGTAGAAATATAAGAACGTTAGAAACCCTAACAGGAGTAGATTTGATAATTGATGATACACCGGAAGCCGTTATTTTATCGGGATTTGACCCTATCAGAAGGGAAGTAGCCCGAATATCATTAGAAAAATTGATAATTGACGGCAGAATCCATCCTGCGAGAATCGAAGAAATGGTCGAGAAGTCAAAAAAAGAAGTCGATAAATATATTAGAGAACAGGGTGAACAAGCGTCTTTTGATACAGGGGTACACGGTTTACATCCTGAGATTATAAAACTGCTTGGAAGGCTGAGATTCAGAACCAGTTACGGTCAAAATGTATTGAATCACTCAGTGGAAGTTTCGCATTTAGCTGCGGCCATGGCTGCAGAGTTGGGGGCAGATATAAATCTTGCTAAAAGAGCCGGTTTATTACATGATATAGGAAAAGCTGTAGATCATGAGGTAGAAGGACCCCATGTGCAAATAGGTGCCGATTTAGCTAAAAAATATAAAGAGTCAGGCGAAGTGATTCACGCCATTTTAGCTCATCACGGGGATATTGAGCCCACCACTATAGAAGCAATACTTGTGCAGGCGGCAGACGCCATATCGGCCGCCAGACCTGGGGCAAGAAGGGAAACTTTAGAATCGTATATTAAAAGGTTGGAAAAGCTTGAAGAAATAGCTAATTCTTTTGAAGGTGTTGAAAAATCTTTTGCTATTCAAGCAGGAAGAGAAATAAGAATCATGGTGAAACCTGAAGATGTAAGTGATACAGATATTGTATATATTGCAAGGGATATTGTAAAAATGATAGAAGATGAACTTGAATATCCCGGTCAAATAAAGATTAATGTAATCAGAGAAACCAGAGCTATTGAATATGCAAAATAAAAAAGAACGGTCGAGGCCGTTCTTTTTATATAAATTGGAGGAGTATATGAATCTCTTGTTTATTGGTGATATAATGGGTAGAACGGGCAGAAGAGTGGTAAAAGAAAAACTTCCTGATATTATTGCCGGAAATAATATAGATTTCGTTATTGCTAACGGAGAAAACAGTGCAGGCGGAACCGGTATTACAGAAAAAGTGTATGAAGAATTACTTGGCTATGATATAGACGTAATTACATTGGGAAATCATGCATGGGCAAAAAAGGAAATACTTGCTTTTATTGATAAAGCTGACAGATTAGTCAGACCCGCAAATTACCCTGATAGCACACCGGGGAATCCCTATATTATAATTGAGAAATGCGGGATTAATATAGCAGTTATTAATCTATGCGGCAGAATCTATATGGATTGTATTGAATGTCCGTTTAAAACGATAGAATCTATAATTTTAAATATAAAGAATAAAGCTGAAATAATAATTTTGGATTTTCACGGAGAAGCAACATCAGAAAAAGTTGCTATGGGATGGTTTTTAGACGGCAAAGTCACGGCAGTACTGGGTACACATACTCACGTACAAACGGCGGATGAACGAATCCTACCCGGCGGAACTGCTTATATCACCGATGTCGGTATGACCGGGCCTAAAAACTCTGTTTTGGGTGTAAAAAAGGATATTATTATTAAAAAATTCTTAACGGGACTGCCGGCTAAATTTGTAGTCGAAGACGACGAGGGGCAATTTAACGGGGTGGTATTGAGCCTTAATGGTAATTTAGAAGTTAAGAGTATAATTAGGGTTAATTCCATATAATTTATGCTAAAATAAAGGATTTTTAGAATGCATGTAGAATAAAATGGATGTAATACTAATTAGTACTACTAAAATTGTGGTTTTAAGGGGGCATTATTCTAATGGAAGTATTAAAAGTATCATCAAAATCCAATCCAAACTCTGTTGCCGGTGCTTTAGCCGGGGTTTTAAGAGAAAAAGGCGGAGCTGAAATTCAAGCTATCGGTGCAGGAGCCATAAATCAGGCAATAAAAGCAATTGCCATTGCAAGGGGTTTTGTCGCGCCCAGCGGTATGGATTTAGTATGCATACCTGCTTTTACAGACATCGACATTGAGGGAGAGGAAAGAACAGCTATTAAATTAATCATAAGCCCAAGGTAGTACATAAAAACAAAAAGCACGTTAACGTGCTTTTGTTTTTATGCGGGAAATTTTTATTATGAAATATGCAGTATATTGTTTTGATTTTCTAAAGTTCAGGAGTATTTTATGAAGAATTATGCAGACTTGCACATCCATACAAACGCTTCAGACGGACTGTTATCGCCTGAAGAAGGGATATGGTGGGCTAACAAAAAAAAACTAAAGGCAATCAGCATTACAGATCATGATACAATAAACGGTGTGGCAAAAGCAATAACGCAAAGCATGAACAAGGATGCCCCGGAAATAGTGCCGGGTATAGAATTGAATTCTGATTTTTCTGGAGAAGAAGTCCATGTTTTAGGATATTATATCGATTATTCTGACGTTGATTTTATAAACAGATTAAAAGAAATTCAACAATCGAGATATACCAGGGCGATAAAAATTATAGAAAAACTAAACGGGTTGAATATAAATATCAGCTTAGAGCAGGTTTTAAACAAATCTAAAGGAGAAAGTATAGGCAGACCTCATATTGCTCGGGTCCTTGTAGAAAAAGGATATGCAAATGATATAAAAGATGCTTTTAATAAATATATAGGAATGGATAGTCCGGCCTATGTAGAAAGATATAAATTAACAACGAAACAAGCCATCAATATTATAAGCAGCGTAGGCGGAATCCCGGTTATGGCACATCCGGGGTTATTAAAGAAAAAGGACATATTAAACAAATTACTGGAACAGGGTTTTAAAGGAATTGAGGTTTATCATACCAAACATGATAAGAAAATAACAAAACAACTTTTAGAAATTGCAATAAATAAAAACCTTTTAATAACAGGAGGTTCGGATTGCCACGGAAAGCTTATTAACGGAGCCCCTGAATTAGGCGCTGCGACAATTGATTCTGAAAATTTTTTGAAACTTAAAAATGCCGCCAAAAAAGTAATTAGTAATTTAAAATATAAATAATAAAAGCAATCAGAAACGACTGCTTTTAAATTTATTTTCAAATCTGTTAGGTTTTGTTCACTTATTATTTTAAGAATGGCAGGGGCAGCAGGAATCGAACCCGCAACCAACGGTTTTGGAGACCGCTACTCTACCGATTGAGCTATACCCCTGAACACAATTTTAATTATATAAAAAATACATAACTATGTCAATAACTAAGAAAATTGGTGGTCCCCCCTTTGACTTACTATATTCCTTTTTATGTAAGCGTTGCTTTGTTATATTATTATTTTATTTTAGTATAATTCTAATAAATCTATTAATAAAGTTTTTATAAAATCACAAGCAACTAAATATTTTTTTAATAATAGAAAGAAGAAATTTTTTTTAAATTAACAATGCAATGATAAACATCTTTTGTACAATAAAAAGTAAAAATTCTTTGTTAAAGTGGCAATTTCACTTTGCTTTTGCTAAATTCAATACACTTTACACAAAATTAACGATAAATCTGCAAACATTGATTTAAACGTACTAAAGCGCATGTTGCACACCTAAGGAAACCCTTTAATGTATTTATACTAAAACCATCTTAAAATGGCTTAAAACGCAAATATAGAGGGGGTAATTTGGTAGGCTGATTAATTTTATCATGCCTTTATAAATATAAACAATAAAGCAAATAATGTTATCAAGTTTTTATTTTTAATAGTAAAGCCAAAACGAGAATTTACATTTTAACTATGTTTTAATGGATGTAAGCCTAATACGGGAATATGGAAGGGAAAGAAATTTTACCGTCTGGAATTAAAATAAATTTTATAAAAGAAGGAAATAAAAATCTTATGTAGAATATCTTATATAAATACCTTAATTGCGCGAAATGGTTATTTCGCGCAGTTAAGAATTAAATTAAAGGAAGTGATATTATGATCTCTCCATCTGCTTTTGATATTCTACCTCCCTCGGCAAAGGATTTTATTACATATATGGAAACTATCAAAGGTAATTCAAAAAATACCGTCGAAGCCTATTCATATGATCTCATATTATTTTTTAAATATATGAAAATAAGAAAAAATATTGTTTCGGAAAATACTGATTTTGAAGAAATAAGAATTGATGACATTGATAATTATTTTTTAGGAACAATCGGATTAAATGATCTGTATTCTTTCATCTCCTATACCGCTAAAGAGCGGAATAATTGTAATTATTCAAGAGCCAGGAAAGTAGCCTGTTTGCGTTCCTTTTTTAAGTACATTTATAATAAGATGAAGATTATAGATACCAATCCGGCAATTGAATTGGAACCTCCTAAAATAAGCAGCCGTCAGCCAGTTCACCTTAATATAGATGATAGTAGAGCTCTGTTGAAATCTATTGACGGAACTTATAAAGAAAGGGATTATGCAATACTGGTACTGTTTTTAAACTGCGGCCTTCGCTTATCCGAATTGGTAAGCATTAATATAGACAATATTGACGGGGATGTTTTAAAAGTTATAGGTAAAGGAAACAAGGAGCGAACTGTCTACCTAAATAAAGCATGTATAAGTGCAATTAAAGGCTATTTAAAGGTACGTAAACATGACAGTGTAAATATTCAAGACAGAAATGCTCTGTTTATCAGCAGAAATAATAGAAGAATCAGCCCCAGAACAGTTCAGGTAATTGTAAAGAAATATATTAAAGCGGCAGGACTGGATGATAGCAAGTACTCCACCCATAAGCTCAGGCATACGGCAGCCACGTTAATGTATAAACACGGCAATGTTGATATCAGGGCCCTCCAACAGATATTAGGCCACAAAAGCGTCGCAACCACACAGATATATACCCACATAGATGATGAACGTCTAAGGCAGGCAATAAAAGCAAATCCCCTTTCTGACGAATGAGAGTAATATCCGACTTTATACTAATCGTTAGCAATCGGCACGTTCAGCATTTGACCCGGTCTAATCATTACAGTCTTTAAATCGTTGAGTTTTATTATACTGTCTATATAATTTCTGATATCCATATTATCTGGGGCATATTTTTCTGATATATGCCATAATGTATCTCCGGATTCTACATATACGGATTCCAAAACAAAATCAGAATCTTTTTTCGCATTAACTTTGATACCTAATAAAATAGTAAAAATTATAACTGTAGGAATTATCAAAAATAATAGGAATCTACTCTTACTGATTATTTTATACCTGCCTCTGCTCGTTTTCATAAAACATCCTTCTTTCTCTCTTTATCCTATTTTTCCTTTTCAAATAGAATTATCATATACAAACACCTGTTCTATATACTATAGTATACGAACATATGTTCTGTGTCAATACTTTTTTAAAAATATTCGAACATTTGTTTGATTTTAATGTAATTGATATGCTATAATGTTCTAAATAAAGGATTATAAAGAAATAAGGTTGTGTTTACATGAATATAGAAAATTTAAATAAAAAGCAATTGGCTATATTGGAGTTTATAAAAAAAGAGATTTATAAAAAAGGATATCCTCCCTCCGTCAGGGAGATATGTGAAGCAGTAAATCTCAAATCAACATCAACGGTGCATGGTCACCTTTCCAGATTGGAGAAGAAAGGTTTTATTCGCCGAGATGCTACAAAACCAAGAGCAATTGAAGTTTTAGACGGAAACGGTTTTTCCTATTTTAAAAAAGAAATGGTGGATTTGCCCGTCGTAGGTAAAGTCACAGCCGGGCAACCCATATTAGCCCAAGAAAATATTGAGGATGTATTTCCCATCCCCATTGATTTTGTTGGCAATAAAGATTCATTTATCTTGGTGGTAAAGGGCGACAGTATGATTAATGCCGGTATATACAGCCAAGACTATGTCATTGTCAGTCAGCAACCATATGCCAACAACGGTGACATTGTGGTTGCACTTTTAGGAGATGAAGCAACTGTCAAAAGATTCTATAAAGAGAACGGCCATTTCAGATTGCAACCGGAGAATCAACTATATGAACCTATTATTGTTGAAGAACTTAAAATATTAGGAAAAGTTGTAGGTGTATTCCGAAAAATTTAATAGTTTATAACGATAATATGCCTTCTTCCGTAAGTTTTTGCAGTGCAAACATTAAAGCAATTTTCACATGATCGTAAGTTACACCGCCTTGCAAGTATGCTATGTAGGGCGGTTTTATAGGTGCATCCGCGCTTAATTCTATAGAAGAACCTTGTATAAACCCTCCGGCTGCCATAATAACCTTATCTGCGTATCCCGGC
>CAZMPR010000032.1:0-10938 GCA_964568265.1 uncultured Clostridiaceae bacterium
TCCTGATGTGGTTTTTATCTTTTACTAAAGCTTCAAAGCCAAATTGATTTTCCTTCACGTTAATAAAGTCTTTTTTGTTGTTGGTGTTTAAGATTTCTTTATTACCCCTTACCAATCCGTAGTTATCTAAAAGCTCGTCTTTTACCGCATCCAATAAAATTTCACCGTCATTAATAAGTACGATATAATCTGCTATTTTATCCAAATCAGAGGTTATATGGGTGGAGAAAAATACCGCCTTATTTTCATCCTGTATAGTTTGAGATAGTATTTCCAAAAGCTCGCTTCTGATAACCGGATCCAAACCGGAAGTAGGCTCATCCATCACAAGTAAATCCGCATCATGAGACAGGGCGATTGCCAAAGAAAATTTCATTTTCATACCTCTTGATAAGTCCTTTATTTTCTTTTTTGGTGGAAGATTAAAATCTTTTATATAGCTCTTATACAAGTTTTCATTCCAACTTTCATAAAAGGGCGCTATAACCCACTTCATTTCTTCTATAGTCAATTCCTCATAAAAATGGTTTTCATCATATACAAATCCTATTTTATTTTTAATTTCCTTCTCAAATTGTATATAATCCTTGCCGAATATTTTTATTTCCCCGCTATCTTTCTTTAAAAGGTTCATTATAAGCTTAATGGTTGTGGTTTTTCCCGCTCCGTTCGGTCCTATAAAACCCATAATATAGCCTCTGTTTAAGCTAAGATCAATTCCCTTTAGGCTAAAATCCTTAAAGGATTTCTCAAGCCCCTTAATTTCAAAAATAGGTCCCAATTCTATACCTCCTCAAAAAGCAATTTAAGCATCTTTGCCAAATCATCAAGAGAAATATCTATGCTCTTGGCAGCCGATATGGCATCTATTAGTTTTTCTTCTATTATGCGTATTCGGGCTTCCTTTAAAAGCTCCATATTTTGTGCCCCTACAAAAGAGCCTTTGCCGGGGACACTTACTATATACCCGTCCTTTTCCAATTCATCATAAGCTCTTTTTGTTGTTATAACACTTATTTGAAGCTCCTTGGCCAAAACTCTTATAGACGGCAAAAGTTCAGCTTCAACCAGTTCCCCTTTAATTATTAAATTTTTTATCTGTTCTGTAATTTGTTCATAAATAGGCCTATCAGAATAATTTGATAATATGATGTTCAAAAGTCCACCTCCAAAAAGCAATACTGTATATGGTGTATATATACAGTATAATCAAAAGGCGATTAATTGTCAATGCTTTTAAATTTGTTTTATTGTCAGTAAAACGTAAACCATTTAATTTGCTATTTGAGGAGCCTTATTCTATTTTTCTTAAAATTTATTATGTATAAATATTTAGTTTATGATTATTATGTTACAATATAATATATGAAGAAAACCAATCTAAAAAGTTGAGGTACTTAATAATATATAGATAATATAATAAAGTATTAATTAAATAAAAATTAATGAAAACTATCTTACTTTTTAAATCATATACAACTTTAGGAGGCGTTTTAATGTCAAAAATTCTTAACAGTATAAACGAAGCCATAGGCGATACAAAGATTGTACATCTTTCACGGATTGCAAAACATTACGGTGTGACTGGCAATATTTACGGGAAACTGGAATACTTAAACCCGGGCTTCAGCAAAAAGGATCGCATAGGATTGCAAATGATTGAGGAAGCAGAAGCTGCGGGCTTGTTGAAAAAAGGACAGCATGTGGTGGAACTGACAAGCGGCAATACGGGTACCGGATTAGCCATAGTCTGTGCCGCAAAGGGATATAAATTTGTGGCTTGCATGTCCAAAGGAAATTCTCCCGAAAGAGCCAGGATGATGAAAGCTTTGGGTGCGGAAGTTGTTTTAGTGGACCAGTTGCCGGAATCAGAAAAGGGAAAAGTATCGGGGGCTGATTTGGCTTTGGTGGAAGAGGTAGCAAGGAAGATCACTGCCGAACGGGGTGCTTTCAGAGCAGATCAGTTTAATCTTGCATCCGCGGCAAACGCCCATAAATTATATACAGCCGAGGAAATGTGGAATCAATGCGACGGTAATATAGATGCCTTTGTGGAATTTGTAGGGAGCGGCAGCACATTTCAAGGTTGTGCTCTGGGGCTGAAAGATCACAACAAAGAAATACGATGTTACCTTGTAGAACCGGAAAATGCGGCATTTTATGCAGGCGGTGTTATCACAGACGGTTCACATAAAATCCAAGGCGGAGGATACAGTATGGACTTGCCCTTAATAGATAAATCTTTAATTGACGGATTGATTCAAATAACCGATGATGAAGCGGCTGAAACGACGAAAAACTTAGCTAAATATGAGGGTATATTTGCGGGATATTCATCCGGTGCAAATGTTTGTGCCGCGTTGAAGCTGCTTAAAGATAAGGAATACGGAAAAAATATAGTTCTTTTGATTAATGATAGCGGGCTTAAGTATCTCAGCACTGATCTGTATTAAAAGCTTGTTCATAAAAGATAACAATGAAATGAACCGAACAGGAGGGAGATAAATGAAATGTCCTTACTGCAACAGTATTATGGAAGCAGGCGTATTGGAAGGACAAAGGTATCTCTTATGGGCACGAAGCCCGCATAAACTGTCTTATCACCCAAAGCCGGGTGAGGTTTTGATTGGAGAAAAAGCGATAAGCTCAGTCAGTGTAGAGTCTTTTATTTGTAAGCAATGTAAAAAGATTATCATAGACTATGCGAACAATGATAACATAAAAGAAGGATAAAGCGGAGAACTATATTTTGGAACTATCTGAATACTTGCCTTAAAAAACCGGCATAGGTATACGGGCGTATTCTGCTAAATAATTTATGTGCCGCTTTATATCCTGCTTCAATAAGTTCAAGCTTTGTTTCGTCGCTTAAATCAAAATCCAATGTGGATACATCCGGGACATGAATGTCTTCAATATAATTCATATCCGGTTCGGAATGGGAAAGTATGCTCATATCATATACTGAGTTGATTAAACTTTTCAATATATTGATAGGTGTTTCGATATTGAACCCTTTTTTCTTCCCGATTAAGCGGAAGCCGACAGCGGGTACGATTGAATTATCAATCAGCCAGAAAGGGAAATTATCAAAAACCCCTCCATCAATTAAATAATGATTAACTCCATCTTTTTTTATTATTACAGGTTTAAAAGCAAAGGGTATGGAAGTGCTGATGCGCACTGCCTTTGCGACTTCAAAGTTATCCGGCTTGATACCGTAGTATACCAAATCATCAGGCAGGATTATACTTTTTAGCCTTATACAATCAACGGCGGTCATTCTGATTTTGTAACCGTTAGGATTTTTCTTGTCTGCGATTCCGCCTTTTAAATCACCGAAAGTTCGTATACCTTTTTTAGCTAAAACGCCGTATAACCATTCCTCAAGATAATCTCCGTCAAAAAGTGCCTTTTCTTTTGAAAAGGTGATTATATTGTTTAAGACATTTCCTCTATACATCTCACTTGCATCTGCACCAATTACGCCGGGAAAACTATTTAACATTCTGAAAGCCGCGATTTCTTCGGTTGTCTGTTCTTGCGCAATGTATTCCCTATACCTGTTAACAACCGGTAAATTAGAAGCATCACTAATCTGTAGGCTCTCAAAATCCAAGGTGTTTACTATATTTTGAAATTGAAAAGAGCTGTAACCGGCCGCAGTGATTGATATTGCCAGGGCACCAGATGAAACGCCTGTCATATTGCCCCAGCTTATATCACGCTCCTCACTTGCTTCAAAAACTCCGATATATGCATACCCTTTTACTCCCCCACCACTTAAAGTGAGACCGAAGGTATTATTGTTATATTCCATAAGCATCACCTTTCATAAAAGAATAGAAATCTTTTTGATTCATATATATGAAAGGCAGGTATTTTGTGTGTGTAATACAATGAATAGAAAAGATAGGTAGACCTGTTTTGGTATGATATAATTGGAATAACATAATTAATTATTGAAAGAGAATGATTTTATGAAAATCATAAAATTGGGGAAAGAAGATATAAAAGAGGCTCTTCATTTGGTGTGGGTGGTTTTTGAGGAATTTGAAGCCCCCGATTACCCAATAATAGGCATCGAAGAATTTAAAAGATTTATTTCATATAACAGTATTATTAACAGGATGGAAAACGGTGACATGCAATTTTGGGGATGCAGGGATAACGCGGATAATATTTTAACCGGCGTAATTGCATCAAGAGATATAAGCCATATAAGTCTGCTTTTTGTGAAAAAAGAGCATCATAGAAAGGGCATTGCGCGTAAACTGTTCGAAACAGTGATAGAGGAGTGTAAGAATCAGGGTAATACTGATAAGATAACAGTGAATTCTTCACCCTATGCCGTAGAGGTCTATCATAGGCTGGGGTTTGTTGATACAGCCATTGAAAAGACCATAAAAGGTATCACATTTACGCCAATGGCCTACATGTTGAATGATGGGGCACACGGCGGTATCCTATAGTATTTGCAGCTTGATTCTTAAAGTGAAAGGTTTAAGGTGTGACGATGAAGGAAAGGACGAAAAGAGTATATTTTAATTTTTTAGCCTTCGATTATAAAGCAATGGAAGAGTATTTTGAAGAAATGGCTGAAAAGGGATGGATGCTTGTAAAGGTGGGCGGATTAACGGCAAAATTTAGATCTATAGAGCCAAAAAAGCTAAAATTCCATGTAGATGTATTTAAAGAAGGCGGGACCTTAACTCCGGAAAACTCTGAAGAAGTGAAATCCTATAAGAGTCAGATTTTGAAACAAGGATGGAACTATATAACATCCCGGGGTTATTTATATTTTTCCTGTGCGGAAGATGATGAGATTATAATCCCAACTCGTCTCAGCGATAGTGATGAAGAAAAAAACATAAGATTTTTACTGAAAAAAGAGTTTATAAGTATTGCAGTATTTCTTGTGATTGCTGTTTATTTGCTCTTTATATCAACCCCCATGAAATATACGCAATTATTGAGCTTCGTCGGTGTTGCAAGTGTATTTGTTTTTCCTTTGTTTACGGTTGTAGTATTGCTTCCAAGCTTATACGGTATTATATATGCATTAAAAGCAAGGAAAAACATTAAAGTAGGGTTAGCAATAGAAAAGCCTTCTCTAAAAAATGCAAAAATACGTGCAATAGCATTTAATTTGCCGATTTTTATTCTACTACTTATCATTGTATCAGCTTTTATAGCGGATTCATTTTTCAGACCGCGCATTATCGCAATGTCCTTGGCAGGGCCCGCTATCGGCACCATAATAGGTTTAAGCTTCAGATATATTATTAAGAAGAAGGTTAAAGTAAAAAAAGACGTTGTATTATATGTTGCTTTAGCAATAGTGGTTTTGATGTTTGCCATACCTATAACGAGCTCCCTATTTTCGAAAAGCAATGAGGATATATTGTTCAGCCGGGATTCTATACCGGCAGACTATCCTATAATAAAAATATCGGAGTTACTGCAAAGCTCTGAGGAAGGTAAAATGGTTTACAGGTCCTTTGATGCAGGAATGAGTCCTGTTGTACTGAAGCATTATAAGCTCAGGGAAACCGGAGAAATAGATGGAAAAGAAGTGCTCTTGTTTGTAAGATACTACGAAGCCATAAATCCTTATTTTGCAGATGTGATATATAATGGGATAATAGAAGAATTAAGAAGAGGAATAAAATTCAGAGGAATGTATCTGCTAACAAAAACAGTTGTTATTGAAAACGAAATGAAAGATCTATGGAAAGTTGATGGTTTTGCAATAACAGATAAAGAAGACGAGATAATCGCAATTAAGGGAAATATAGTCATACATTTATCGGCAAATATAGATTTTAAAGAAAGTTATGTAATACAGTTGATTGAAAATACATTCTTTCATCAGTAAAGTTATTTTTATAATATAAAAAATCTGAAGGGGTCGATTTTATGAGAAGGAATGACAGAGAAATGGACAGGGAATTCGGGCTTAAGGTAATAGATAAGTCGAGGTTCGGGATTATGTCAATGTTAGACGGAGATGAGCCCTACGGCATTCCGCTTTCCATTGTGAGAGACGAAGACACTTTATACTTTCATTCGGCGATGGATGGGAGAAAGGTAAAGGTCTTAGGTGATAATCCGAAAGTGAGTGTTGCATTCGTCGGAGAAACAGTTACACCCGATTTATATTCAAATGAAGAGTTGGATGAAATCACTAAAGACGAATCAAATGCGGGTCTATTAATAAGCAAGGTTTTTACCATTGAATTTGAATCGGCAGTTGTAACAGGAAAAGTTAGATTAGTGGATGACGAAAAAGAAAGAGTTAAAGCAATGAGACTTATATGTGAAAAATATACACCGACAAAGATGGCTTATTTACCGTTGGCTGTAAAAAGTGGAGGGAAAAGAGTAAATGTTTATGCCATAGATATAAATGATGTAACAGCAAAGAGAAAAAAATACAATAAAGACGGCGAAGAGTTGAAATGGGGAGCAACGGAGTAGGCAGCAAATAAATTTGGCAGAAAGGAAAACCATATGGAGGGAATTTTATTTTCGGAACTGTCAGGAGAAAAGATTTATTTTAAACAGTTATCAAAAGAAGATGCCATAAAAATTCACGAATATGCCTCAGATAAGGATGTAAAGAAGTTTATCGGTTGGCCTTTGATGAACACGCCGATGGAGACCCGAAATTATGTTGAAAAGCTGTTGGATAACGAAAAGGCAAAGACTCATATATATGCATCCGTTATGTTGAAGGAAAATAACGGGCTTATAGGTACAGCAATGTTATTCAATTTTGACCATGATGCAAATCACGCGGAGATAGGCTATGTTTTTAATAAAAGACATTGGGGCAAAGGCTATTGTACCGAAGCCGTAGCTATGATAGATGATTTTGCGGCTAATTCTTTGAAGCTTAACAAGTTGCATGCGAGGGTAACGGACGCAAATATAGGATCGATAAAGGTTTTGGAGAAGAACGGCTATGAATTGGAAGGACGGTTAAAAGACTATTATTTTATAGACGGATTTTATTATGATTTGCTATTATATGCAAAATTTTTTAAATAAATAAATTTAATTTTGCTATTGACAGGGAGATAAATATACTATAGAATTAAAAACAATTTATTAATAAAAGCTTTGACGGAGAGAAAAGTATCCGACAGTTAATCACAGAGAGCCGGCACAAGGTGGGAACCGGTATTAAGAGGATATGCAATGATCACTCCAGAGCTGCCAAGTCAAAAGGCGTTGCCGAGTAGATGAGGCCGGTTGTCTCGCCACCGTTACATGGCTACGGTTAAAAGAATAGCATTCTTCGACCTGATGAGGCTATCGGTGTGAATCGATAGTGAATATGGGTGGTAACGCGGAATAAACCCCGTCCCAAAATGTATATGTTTTGGGACGGGGTAATTTTATTTTTTGAAGATAAAATTGCTGATACGAATGCTATAAATCACAATAACTAAGGTAATGGTAACGGAATTATAAAAATTATTAGGAGGCAGTAAGATGGAAAAAACATTGGTGGCAAAGGTAAACAATGAAATCGATGTACTTATGAGGATCAGCGGCATCATACGCAGAAAAGGATTTGCAAT
Source organism: uncultured Clostridiaceae bacterium (assembly GCA_964568265.1). GTDB lineage: Bacteria > Bacillota > Clostridia > Lutisporales > Lutisporaceae > JAAYKT01. The sequence goes on from CAZMPR010000032.1 coordinate 7,590, forward strand.
GAAAAGCATACAGATGGAGGAGGCGACAGAGAACTTGGCAAACCTGAGGATTATGCTTTCCTATCAGGATAAATGCGTTGATCAGCTTATGAACCAACTGAGGAAATATAATGATGTTTATGAATTGAGATGTGAGGCTTGAGAAGTGGGATGTAGGGCGCCCCTTGGTGGAACATGGGAAAAAACAATAATTTAAAAATAAAAAACAAAACAGGAGGGTCATCATGGCAAAAATGTATTATGAAAAAGACGGTAATTTGGAATTATTAAAAGGGAAAAAAGTTGCGGTTATTGGGTTTGGCAGCCAAGGGCATGCTCATGCTTTAAACCTTAAAGAAAGCGGCGTAGATGTAGTGGTAGGTCTTTATAAAGGCAGTAAATCCTGGGACAGGGTTAAAGCTTCGGGATTGGAAGTAATGGAAGTTGGCGAAGCAGTGGCGGCATCATCCGTCACGATGGTGCTTATTCCGGATGAAAAACAAGCCAAATCCTATAAAGAAGATATCGAAAAAAACCTTAAAGAGGGTGATGCGTTGGCTTTTGCCCACGGGTTTAACATAAATTACGGACAAATTACGCCCCCGGCAAATGTGGATGTTTTTATGATTGCTCCGAAAGGTCCCGGCCACCTTGTAAGAAGAGTTTATGAAGAGGGTAAGGGTGTTCCGGCGCTTTTGGCCGTACATCAGGATTATACAGGAAATTCCAAAGAACTGGCACTTGCATATGCCCGTGGACTGGGTTCTTTAAGAGCGGGAGTCATAGAGACAACCTTTAAAGAAGAAACGGAAACGGATCTTTTCGGTGAACAGTGTGTATTGTGCGGCGGCATCACAGAGCTTATAAAAGCCGGATTTGATACTTTGACTGAAGCGGGTTACCAAAACGAGATAGCATACTTCGAATGTCTGCATGAGATGAAGCTAATTGTGGACCTTCTATATGAAGGGGGTTTTGAGAGAATGAGATTCAGCGTCAGCGATACAGCCGAATATGGGGATTATGTAACAAGTAAGAGGATAATAACGGATGAGACAAGAAAAGAAATGAAAAAAGTATTGGAAGAGGTTCAAAACGGTGAATTTGCAAAGGCCTGGATATTGGAAAATATGACGGGACGTCCCGTATTTAATAAAAGAAAAGAGCAGGAGCTCAATCACCCCATAGTAGAAGTGGGTAAAAACTTACGAGAAATGATGTCATGGCTGAAGAAGTAGGTGATGGAATGAGAAGCCAAAGAGTATACGAAGGTATTGATAAAGCGCCCCATAGGTCACTGTTTAAGGCTTTGGGTTTTATTGACGAAGAGTTTGACAGACCTTTAATTGGAATAGCAAATGCCTTTAGTGAAGTGGTTCCGGGACATAAGCATCTTAAGGATATAGTGGAAGCAGTAAAGCAAGGTGTCCGAATGGCCGGCGGCGTGCCGGTGGAATTTCCCGTTATCGGGGTTTGCGATGGTATATCCATGGGACATGAGGGAATGAAATATTCATTGCCTTCCCGGGAACTTATAGCCGATAGCGTGGAGGCCATGACTCTGGCTCATTCTTTTGACGGACTGGTTCTTGTACCCAATTGCGATAAGATAGTGCCAGGTATGCTGATGGCTGCGGCAAGGCTGAACCTTCCCGCTATTTTGGTAAGCGGAGGACCCATGTTGGCAGGCAAGCATAACGGCATTGTATCAGACCTGTCGGCAGTATTTGAAGCCGTCGGAAAAGTGCAAATAGGTGTTATGTCTGAAGAAGAACTGAAAGTATATGAAGACAACGCCTGTCCCGGCTGCGGTTCTTGCTCCGGCATGTATACCGCTAATTCAATGAATTGCATGACGGAAGCCCTTGGTATGGCACTGCCCGGAAATGGCACCATTCCCGCTGTATATGCCGAAAGAATAAGGTTGGCGAAAAAAACCGGTATGAGGATTATGGATTTAGTAAATGAAAATTTGTGTCCCAAAGACATATTAACGTGGGAAAAGTTTGAAAACGCTTTGGCTGTAGATATGGCACTTGGTTGTTCCACCAACACGGTACTTCATTTGACTGCCATAGCCCATGAAGCGGATGTGGTAATAGATTTGAAAAAAATAAATGAAATAAGCGAGAGAACCCCCAACCTGTGTAGGCTTAGCCCGGCAGGCCCTCACCACGTAGAGGATCTATATAGTGCCGGTGGGATACCGGCGGTTATGGGTGAACTTGCGAAGGCGAATCTTCTTCACTTAGATGAAAAAACGGTATGGAGCGTATCAATAAACGATTTATTAAAGAATACCGTAAACAAAAATAATGATGTAATAGCTCCCATTGAAAACCCAAAAAGTAAAAAAGGCGGGATAGCTGTGTTATGGGGCAACCTTGCTCCTGAGGGCGGAGTGGTAAAGAAATCTGCCGTGTGTCCCGAGATGATGAAGCATAAGGGCCCCGCAAGGGTTTTTAACAGCGAAGATGAGGCAATCAAGGCAATAATGGAAGGAAGCATAAAAGCCGGTGACGTGGTGGTTATTAGATATGAAGGACCGAAAGGCGGGCCCGGCATGAGGGAAATGCTATCCCCTACTTCAGCCCTTGTAGGGATGGGTCTTGATAAAACCGTAGCCCTTGTTACCGACGGAAGATTTTCCGGAGCAACAAAAGGTTCTGCTATAGGTCATGTTTCCCCCGAGGCGTCTGAAGGAGGACCTATAGCATTGGTAGAAGAAGGGGATTTAATCGACATAGATATAGAAAATTCCAGTCTTAATTTATGCGTTGATTCTGAAGTTTTAAATCAAAGGAGAAAGAACCTGAAAGTTTTAGAAAAAGAAACCCGAGGTTATTTGAAAAGATATTCAAAATTGGTATCTTCAGCCTCAAAAGGCGCAGTAGTGGATGTATAGGAGGAGATTAACGATGATATATACAGGTGCGGAAATAGTCTTTGAATGTTTGAAAGAACAGGGAGTGGATACTATATTCGGATATCCCGGTGGCGCCGTCATACCTCTTTATGACGCCTTGACGGGTTATCGGGAGGACTTTTTCCATGTATTAACCTGCCATGAGCAGGGAGCAGTTCATGCTGCAGACGGTTACGCAAGATCAACGGGAAAAGCGGGAGTATGCTTTGCCACATCGGGCCCCGGGGCTACCAATACCGTTACAGGAATCGCAACCGCCTATATGGATTCCGTACCCTTGGTTGTTTTCACGGGGCAAGTGCCCCAAAGCCTTCTTGGCAGGGATTCTTTCCAGGAAATCGATATAACGGCCGTAACATTTCCAATCACCAAATATAATTATTTGGTAAAAAGGATAGAAGATTTGCCCCAAATAATAAGGGAAGCTTTTGATATAGCCACATC
>CAZMPR010000033.1:0-10730 GCA_964568265.1 uncultured Clostridiaceae bacterium
CGATAAAAAAGGCCTCCGAGATAATAAGCAAAATGGATATTGTGCAAACCGATTTGAATCCTGATGACAATATTTCTTTATTATTTATTATTGCTATAGAAAAATATAAACTATATGAGGTGACCAACACAATTATTGAGCTTAGGAAAAAAAGAGCTCTTTGGGACGGGATTCAAAACAAATTGCATGAATTAATTGATGCTAATCTTATAGATTCCAATAAGTTTATCAAGCTGTTGGAACTGGCTGAGAAGAATCTGGCATAATACTGTACGTTAATTAAAATTTGATTTTCATTAAGGCTTATGCGCCCTTGAGATATTTTTTCCCTCATCATTTTATTCGGAGTTATATGATGTTAAATATATGCAATAACGATGGGCTTTATATTGAATAAAAGAAACTGAAGGAGAGATGTTGAGATATTAAGTATAAAAATCTATACTTCTTCTCACATGTCGATTTCCCTCTTTTTGAACTATTTCAATTTTGGAAACAGTTGCTTTATGCTCCAATTCATCTTCATTAAAGATATTAGAAAAATGTTTTGATACTACCGGAACCTCAACATCAAATAATTCTGCCATAGCTTTTTGAGTAAGCCAAATAGTATCATCTTTTTTAATGGGATTAATATACACCTTACTTTTAGGAGAGGTGTATACTAATAATTGTAACTCTTTATTTATTGTTCCCCCCTTATTCTAATCCATAATGTGCATTGCAAACTATCCATTATGAATTAGAAATCATGCATTATGCATTATAAATTATGAATTGTCCTATCTATTTTTTTCCTTAAAACATCTTGCCTAGTAATTCCATCTCTCAAACAATCTTTACTGTTCAGGCATAACCTCAAATTCAACGACAATAAAATCCATACTATCTAATATGATATCCTCTTTAAGGTATTTGTCTACGAACTTTTGACTTGGCTTCAGCGCTATTTTCAGCATCAATCTCGATAATTTTTTGCAAGGTCTCCGTAACTGTAACTCTATACTTCATTGATAACTCCTTTCACCCAAAGTCTTCTATAAATTCCGGGGGAAGTGAATTCAATTAAACCAGTATCACGTAATTGCTGTAATACCTGACGCACCTTGGCCTCCCGATTATGATTATCGGGATAAGCCCCTTTTAGCTGTTCTGCTACAAATTTTACTTCCTGCGATGAAAAGGTATCCTCCTGTATGGAATTCAATATGATAAAAACGCCTTTCTTCCATCCGATAAGGGACTTGGCAATAGAATTTACATCAGATTCATAGGTTGCCGATAAATCAAATTGGGGATATACTACTTTCCTAACAGGTGGAATTTTTTCAAGTATCCTTCCTATATCAGAAATGGATTGTGGTGTGAGTTTGCCTACTCTGTTATCTTTGATTATTGAATTATATTCATACACTGATGAATCTACCAAATTAAAGTCATCTGTTAATATGCTGCATTCAAGGTTTTTTTGAAGACCTGATGTCGTTAGGTTTGCTGAAGTTATAAGGCATCTTTTGTTGTCAAAAATATATAGTTTTGCATGTAGCGTTGTACAATTGTATACTTGTCCGTTGTCCATAAATCTTTCTATTGCACTAAGATCTGATGCTCTTCGGTGAAAGCTTTGCAAATTTATATTTGTAATTAATTGCATTGATAATTGTTTATCTGTTACAGCAACGATATCATCAATAATTTCTTGCTTCACAAAAGGCGCACATAGCATTATATTTTGATGAGCATCCGCACACATCTGAAGGAATTCATCATAAACCGGCTGTGTAGTAATTCTAATCATCTTTTCACCTCACATTACATTTAACAATTATTACAGTATCACAATAAATTGTTACTTGACCTATTCAAAATAATATATATTATACATTCATATAATCCTACCATTCGATCTACACGATATTAATTTCACTCGCTCAACCTGCGGGGATTGCCAATTTTGATGTTTATATTATATCATTGTTCGGTATCAAATTGTTAGTTACCATCATGTAAAATGGAGATGATTTTATCATTACCCTTAAAATTAAAACTAAAAAAGGTTTTCAACCCTGTTGGAGAAAGTTAGGAAATTACTTGTTTCTGGCTAGATTGTTTGAAAAGTAGTTTGATTCACTTTTATTATCTATATCCGGCTTTCCAAAATTACAGCTATTTTTAATATAATATCTTTGAAACTGGCATATAATTTGGCTCAAAAATATAAATAAACCCGCTATTTCAGTGGGTTTTCAGATAAAAAGTGGCGGAAAGGTGTCTTCCATCGCTTTAAGAAGAGTTTCAATCGCCTCTTTGCCATAATCCCAGTCACCTTTCTCGGATGTCAAAGAATATGCTTCATCTATAAATAAAACCCCGCCCTTTGCTTTTTCCACAATTTCGCATACCTTGAGTGCAGTTTGACCTACGTACCCAGCAACAAGCCCAGACCGGTCAACTTCAACCAAATGTCCTTTTGATAATAATCCCAAAGCTTTATAAATCTCCGATATCAGCCTCGCATAGTTGTCTTACCAGTGCCAGGGTTACCCGTAAATACTAAATGAAATGACATTGGAACAACAGTCATATTTCGTTCTTTTCGTATGCTTCTTACTTTTATTAAGTTGATTAAGCTATTAACATCTTGCTTAACTATAGATAATCCTACTAATTCGTTAAGTTGAGAAATAAGCGTATCTATATCTTCTTTATCAGTAGTTGTAGATTCATTCGATTTTTGGTTTGAAACATGTATAGCATTGATATAATTTAATCTACTATATTCATGATAATACAAAAGCAGCCCACAATTGATTATCACCGGTTATTTCCATCAATATATTCTTTCCTTCAGAAAGCACATCACTATAACAAGTCTTTATTTTAGGTACATAGGACCTATCAATTAACAAAAGAATAGCAGAAAATTAACAAAAGAATAGCAAAGAATTTTCTGCTATTCTAATTCCTGCTATTTATTCAGAACCCATTTTGGCTTTCTATTGGTGCCTTCATTTTTAATTGTATGCTCTTTAGTGGACATTATATTGATTAAATACCTTATTCTGTTCGTCTTATTCTTCTCGCTTAACGAGTCCGGCAGCTTTGGTAATAATAGCTTATCAATTTCCTTCCTTGAAACGCTTTTGTATTTATTAATAAATTCAATAATCAAGTCCTTATAATATTCGTCTCCCAACCCCTTATTATGAATATACTGAGTTTTATCATCAGTTATTTCTGCAATTTTAGATGATACATAAATATTCGGATAACGTCCCTCAATTAGTTTTTTAAAACGCAGGAAATCGGATTGTTCTTTTGTTATAGAGATACCCTTTTGCACTTTATCAAGCAAAAATACAGTTTCCAGAGATAAGTCAGTTTCAGAGTATATAAGTTTAGTATAGTCTTCGTTAATAATTTTACCATGAATTGTTACCCTTACCCTGTTACTATCTGAAAAATCGTAGTCAGGCAGAGGAAAAAATTTATTACGTTGAATTCTAAAAACCCTTTTAATTCCACTGCTAACCGTATCAATCATATTTAAATTTACCATGGCATTTGCTAATAAACTATTCCTATAGTATGGTGGTACATATCCATCTTCAAAAAGTGTTTCAACTTTTCCAGGAATAAATTCACCTTCATTTATAAACATCAGTTTGTCTTCAAATTCAATTATATTTATCCTGCCTTTTAAGTTGTAGTCTTGATGAGCTATACAATTGTGCAGTATCTCTCGAATAATATATGGATCATATTGGTCTACCTCATTTGGAAATAAACTTAACTGTCTAGTTATATAGCGATAACGAAGGTTCCTAATCTTTGAAAAAACCCCATCTACAGCAAGAAAAAATGGGATAGTATAGTGCTCATAATCTTTAATTTCGCCATTTGTACCCTGCAATTTCCAGGTTATCTGTGGGATATACCCATTAAAAAAATGATCAGCCTCACTTTTTCCAAGCAATAGCAAAGCAGCTTTTGTGATATTCCCATTGATAGTTAGTTTAATTTTATTAAGAAAATCAATATCACTAAGATCATCAATTTCTTCCACAATCGGCCTGCCAGCAAACTTTAGTTTGTATTCTTCTCTGGCCTTCTGTATCGCGTTAAGATCTAGGTCACTAATTGTTGCCCCACTACATAACTGTCTTGACCAATCTTGCATACCGATAGCTCTAATCTGTTCTTGTTTTTGACTATTAAGAGGTACAATAGATTCATTATCTCTACCATAACAAAAGCCATTCCAGCTAGTAGGGACGCCCACGGCGGCAGGTATTTGAAACATAATAACTCTATTATCATCCATGTAAAGCTCGTAAATTTCTATAAAGGTTATTCTATCGTTCGTTTTATCTGCAATCTCTTTCTTTAAGCTATTTAAATCAGCCCTATTAATTCTAAATTTAGTATTTACAAAGATATGGGTTTTGTCTTCTATACCAAAAACTAGCCAACCATATTGCTTGCCTCTTAGATTTGCTTCATTGCTTATAGCGGAAAAGTATTCTCCAAGTTTATTGAAGTCATAAGTATTCTTAGCCTCTTTAAACTCCACCCACTCGATTTCTGGATATTTAAGAAGTTCTTTTAAAGTATTTTCAATTTCGTTCTTAGATAAAATCATAATAACAGCCCACTTCTATATTTTGATCCAAAAAAAAGTCAATAGGATTTACCATTTTAATATTATAATTTATTTATTAAACCGTTTCCTATTTTAATCTAGACTAACCACACTTTAATTCTACTTTTATGTATATACATAACCTATATCCCTAATCCCATATGATCCCAATATCGATTCGTGCATATTATCCGTCTTTACTATATAGCTTGCTTAATGCAATATATAATATTTTATTAATTTTTCACAATCCCGCAGTTAAAACTATTATCTAATTACCAAGGAACTCTTTTTACTCGCTGTAATATATAAAAAATTACCGCTGCATATTCTTATATTTGCTTCGAATATTTAATTTTTGGTTATCTAACATTGTTATAACATGATTTCTTATATAATTCCCAGATCCCTAAGATTTCCTTAGATAGTGCTATATTCTGTCTATGCTTTTTAACATCTTGACAATTTCTTCGAATAGTAACCTTTTTACCATATATCATCAGACAGAATTTATTCTAAAACAATTATAAGGTACCCACCCTTACAGTTTCTATTATTACCTATATTCTTCATTAGGTCCCAATTTCCTCTATATCCTTTTTAAAATTAATCCTGATTTTCCTATACTTATATTCAACCCTGCCTATATATATTAGGTTCAACCCTATATTTTATACCCCTATTCCACGCCATTTGTATATATCGCCACATTCCTATATTACAGCTATCTTCAATACAATTTTTTTTAAATTATCATAATATGGCTCAAAAATATCAATAAACCCACTAAAATAGCGGGTTTTCAGATAAAAAGTGGCGGAAAGGGTGGGATTCGAACCCACGGTACCGTATCAGGGTACACACGATTTCCAGTCGTGCGCCTTAGACCAGCTCAGCCACCTTTCCGTACAAAAAGTATTATACATTGTTTTACCTGTAATATCAATGGTAAGTTTATCAGCGCCCTGGAAAAGTCGCATAAGGAAATTACTTTACTTGGGTCTTTCTTCCACTATTTATTTTATAAATCAGCCAGAAATAAAAGCAACCGCGAACGATACAAGGGAGGGGCTTGCTTTTCCTGCAATGCTCCTCCTGTAATAATAATTCTAGCAAAAATAATAAAATTTGAAGAAAAGATAAGAAAAGACGATTATCATATAAGCACCTATAAATGATGTAACTTTGCAGACCAAAAATATTTAATAAGAATGAAATATATTTATAAATATTAAAAAAATAAGCCAAAAAAACGGACAGTTAATAAAGACATGCATATAATGTTTTAAGAAAACAATATTGGAGGGTAAGAATTATGAGTATTCAAGATTTAATAGATAGCGCCACTCCCGGGAGTATAGTTGATGTGCCGCTAGGTATATATAATGAACAGATTATTATAGATAAACCGTTAACACTGCAAGGTCCTCTTTCAGGCGGGGCTGCTGTTTTAGACGCTATAGGACTTTCTTCCATACCGGTTATACATATATTGAGCGATAACGTAACCGTTAAAAGATTGACTGTAACAAATGGCCCTTTGCATGGAATTCAGGTAGGCAGCGCAGCAGCTGTTAATCTTACCAACATTGTTATTACAAACAATAACATAATAATCAACAGCAATGCGGGGATACTGACAAACCATGGTGCTTCTATGACGATTAATAATAATATTATCAACGATAATGGTCTCGGTAGTGGATTTAACCGTGTGGGAATAGTGCTCTATCCCCACGGAGTGACTAATATATCTGATAACACTATAGCTAATAATGCCACTGACGGTATATTTGCCAGGGGCAGTGATACAGGCCTAATAATAGAGAACAATGTAATAGAAAATCATCCAAACAGCGGGATAACGTTGGCATGGGATGAACGTAATGTAAGCATAATAGGTAATTTTATAGAGAATTGTGGGACAGGGAGCTTCGACGAGCAAGGTGGCATTGTGATAACCCAATCAATGGCTGAGGTTATTAAAGACAACACCATAAAAGACTGCAGGTATTCAGGGATTTTCTGGGGATGGGTACCAACAACCGGCAGTCCTCCTCCTCAAATCCTTATAACCGGCAACAAAATCAAAGATAGTTTAAGGGACGCTATATATCTGTTTTCCCAAGGCCCAGGCGGGTTTATCCCTCCGGATATATTTCCGTTGGAGCCGGTTATCAAAGGAAATACCCTTTCAGACAGCGGAAGAGCCGGTGTCTATGTAAGCAATTTTTACTACTATGGACCGGGTAATGCGAAGCCTACCATAAACGAAAACATAATAACAGGCAATCAGTGGGGAGTTTTTAATGCCACCGTTCAGGTTGTAAATGCCGTGAATAATTGGTGGGGAAGTAGCAGCGGCCCTTATCATCCCCTGCTAAATCCGGATGGAACAGGTGATCCTGTAAGTGACAGGGTTGACTTTATTCCATGGATGACCGAAAAGCCTGTAGTTAAAGTTATTGAATGTTTGATTGAGAACGTGGTACTGGAACATTATAGCCTAACCCCGATTAAGGGTAATAAATACAAAGTGAATTTATTTGTAAAAGTAACCGGAGTCGTATATATCAGCACTAATGGAGAAACGGTTTCTTTGAATTTTACAAAATGGTTTACAGAAAGGCTTGTAATGAAAATACCGAATCCTAAAACAGACAGCCCGGTCTTAAACGCCAAAGCCACCTGCTGTGCAACAGTATTGAACAATAGTATCAGGGTTGAAATATTATTATGCGCTATAGTAGAAATACGCGGTGTACGCAATATCTCTATACAGACGTTAGGCTTTTGTGTCCCACGAAAACTTACCGATATCAGTACCTTATACGAGGATTTATCAGCGAACTGTCATAATTGGGAAAAAGAAAGCCGTACAGAATGTATAAAAACCGAAGTAATATTTAGTACCTGCAGTTTTAAAAAAACCCTAATACATTATATTGATATATCGGAACTTTTTTAGGGATTTATTATTTTTATAAGATTCATTCACATAGCTTAAGCACTATGTGTGTTAAAGAGGAATGCTAAGATCCCTTTATCTTCATAGGCATTCAACTTAAAGGTATTGTCTGTAAATTAACATTAAAGTAATGATTATGGTAAGAGATGGTTTATAACTATGATAAATAAATCAAAAACACTCCTGCTCTAATTGCATTATATCATCTTGCTCTAACACATCAGGATAAGAAAGATGATGTCGAAAATTTAGCAAAGAACAACTTTTATAATTAGAAATATTGTAACAAAATTAGGACATCTTCAATATTATATATCAGGAAAAAGCCTATTTTATTTATGTAATATAGGAAAAGTAGATGGAAGTAGAAATTTTAAGAAAGGAGGGATCTTAGTGAGTGAACAGAACACAAGTGAGAACAATGCCTATGTAGTACGTCAGGTAGAGCCGACAAATGAATGTATCAGTGTAGATAAAATATATGATTGGGTTACCATTGAAACGAATCAAATTCAGGAAATACCTATTCCTCCAACCCAATTGGTACCAATTGAAGCTGCTTTAGATGATGGGCACCAACTATTGATTACAGGGAATATAGATTTGCCGGACGGTGTAGATTCAAGTATTGTAAGCATTGTAAGAAAAATTATAATCATAGATGGCCAACCTGTTGAGGTAGGTTGTACACAGATATTGAAAACAGTGACGATAAATGTGAATGTTTATGATATCACTGTAGGAGGAATCGAACCCATAGCAACTTTTTCAAGTACATTCCAGATTTTGGAGAGAGCCGGACTATGCTTTCCTGAGCCTTTTACGTCCGATAATATAATCTTGAATGTTTTAAATGCTCAGGCTCTTTCGCTGAGTGCTGTACCGGTTAATGGCAATTTAGTATTTGAGATAGGGATTTGCCAAGAGCTGCAGGTGTTAACGAGGGTAAGCCTCGAAATACTTGCCAGATTTTGTGAGCCGAGAGATAACACAATTGATTGCGGAAATAGCATTTTTGGATGCAGTGTACCGGCTTTTCCTACGCAGTGTCCTATTATTTTCCCGGGCAGTTAGATATAGAATCTGTTGTATGCGTAGGAATACTTGCGTTTCCTACGCATATAACTCATCATAATCCAATAGTTTAAAACTAATTGATTGGAGGATTATTCATGATAGAAGTGAGTTGGCTAGACTTTTTTATCTTAGTTCTTACTGCTTTTAGTATTATTCATCTGACTCTAAATCGGTTATCTGCTTATTTTATAAAAAAAACATATTTGGCTAAATGGGTATTATGCATGATAACTTCAGCATTGTTAGTTTTTTTCAGATTTTATATACCATATTCAATTTTATATCTTCTGGCATTCGCAGTAGTAGGTTGTGTTGAACTTTTAACTGATCTTACCGGTATTAAAAAAGGAAAAATTAATGGTTTGCATAAAGAAGATTATATTGGAATAAGGAGCGTCGTAGGAGATATGAATAACTATCAAAACAGAGATAGAGAAAAAAATGCGGTGGGGGCCCAAAAAATAGCTAATGAAATAAAAAAACAAGATAGCGAATCAACGAATAAAAATAAAGAAAAAAAGAAACCAAAGGTTCCCAATATAATAGACAGCAAAAGGTTTTATAATCAACAGGAATTTTTAAGAGAGAGCGAGAGCGGAAATATTATATTAAGCAATTTTTTGAAAACCAACCTTAACAAATCAAATCGTACTAAAAAATAGGGTAGAAATATCCAGGACATATATGCTAAAGCTATGCATTAAATGTGTGGTCCTGGATTTTTGTTTTTAATTTTGATGGGTTTTATTTATATTTATAACTCGCAACTATCTCACCGAAATAATACACATGATAATCATCGTTTGCATAGTATTCATTTTTTATTGTGCCATCAAGTCCCTCTTTATTCATAAACTGATCATATACTATTTTACACTCGTAGTGATAATCGCATTCCTTTATAATGGGTGATGAAACCTTATCGGCTTCTGTATATGTTAATCCGCATTTTTTGACTTTATCAACGTCCCTGCCGGAATGTTCTCCGCAGTACTCCAATCCCTTTTCAAGGTTCTTTTCTATAGGAATGCTTACCGTAAAATCTTTAGAATTGGAAATAAGGTTATGAGTGTATCTCGATTTTCTTACGGCTACCAACATTATCGGTTTATTCCATATGATCCCGAAAGTAGCCCAACCAATAGTCATTGTATTTACTTTGTCATTATTCCTCACGGTTAAAAAAGCACCTTTGGGTAGTTGTTTTAAGACCTTGTTCAAATCTTCACTAAACTCGATTTTGTTTTTCATAAAATTCTCCTTATCTTCCACTTTTGAATTTATCGTAACAAATGCAGAAAAAGTTTTCAATAATATATTTTATTTTGGTTACCTTTGTAACATTTCTTTTATAGAAGGGAGATATTTTTAACCTCTCTGTTAATAAATTTATGGAAATATGAATGTTGTTAGTATATTATGGGACTAAGGGTTTAAAGTAGAGGAGGCAGGAGATTGAAAAGGTTTAGAATCGAAAGTGGTGTATTTAATATATTTCCCGAGCTTCAGATTGGAGTATTAACTTTTCGTGGTATAAATAATTCGGAAAGCGGGAGAGAGGGCATATTAAAGGAAGGCTATAGTGTTTTCTATGAAAAAATAAAGGACTCTGGTACATCACATCCGTATATAGCTGATTACAAAGAGGCTATGAAAATGATTAAAAAGAAAAAGGGAAGCACTGCATCTATAGAGGCAATGGCAAAAAGGGCTATAAAGGGTGATGATATGTATTCCATCAATCCGGTAGTTGATCTTTATAATGCCGTTTCATTAAAGCATTTGATTACTTGCGGCGGAGAAGATTTAGATAAAATTGCAGGGGATATGGTTTTGGGTTTTGCCGAAGGAGACGAGGAGTTTATCCCTTTAGGTGAAAGTGAAAATTCACCACCGAGGGAAGAAGAGCTTATTTACAAAGATGATTTGGGGGCTGTAGTGAGGAGTTGGCTATGGAGAGAAGCGGATCGCACCAAGCTTACAAATGATACGACTGATGTTCTTCTTTATATGGAATTGGTTAATGCGCAAAGGGCAGACGAG
>CAZMPR010000034.1:0-3308 GCA_964568265.1 uncultured Clostridiaceae bacterium
GTTTATAAAAATAAAATATTAGATGAAAAGATTGGATAAAAAATTTCGCATTTGTAAATAAACACGAAATATATTACGGAAAATTGTGATGATATTGGGTTGTTTGCTTAATGGGTTAAAAAGTCATACCTGTGTTTTTATCAATTTTGAGCATTTCAACATTCAAATAATCGATTATCCCTTCCCCCAAGGTCCAATTATTAATATCCTGTTCAAAATTATCTTTTCTATCTATAGGTGTTAGAATTGTTATGGTGACAGCTTCGGTGTATTCGATGTCTTTTATTATATAGTCCTTTTTAGGTGCTTCGTATTGAACTTTTCCCAGATTGCTATAATCTGTTTTTACGGAGTATATGGCGTAGGGTTTGACTTCTATTATACCGGCATGACTTACTGCACGAGCTGCACCTTCGGTGTAAGCCCTGATAAGCCCCCCGGCTCCCAGCATTATACCGCCGAAATACCTGGTAACAATAATTATTGTGTTGGTCAGGCTTTCCTTTTTTATAACTTCCAAAATAGGAATTCCAGCAGTACCGGAGGGTTCGCCGTCATCGCTTGAACGTTGTACTTCAGAGTTTTCCCCTAATATATAGGCATAACAATTGTGAGATGCATCATAATGCTTTTTTCTTATAGCGTTTAAAAAGGATACAGCTTCTTCTTCAGTATAGACAGGCATAGCATAAGATAAGAAGCGAGATTTTCGTTCTATAAATGAAGTTTCCGTATATTCTTTTATCATGTTATAACTTTTAGACATATTGTTTTCAAAACCGTCCTTTTTATGAAAATTGAATAAAGAAAACAAGCTATCAATCAAATTATACAGCAAGTGCAGATTGTTTTCTATGAAAACCTTAGACGAACTGTTTAATTGTCGGGGAGGGCAATCCTCAGCGAGGCAGCTATTTACGATTATTTGCGTAAATTCAGTACATGTTATAAAGGCAAACAGAACTGCCCTTCTGTAATCATGCATTGTGCCGTCTATAAAAAAACGATGCCATTATTGATAAAACAGTCCAAATACCTGATGAAAATACAATAATTAACCATTCAATTTTCTTTAAAGCTATTGTCTGAAATACTGTTTGAAAAAAGGGAACATAGATAACCATAAGGAGAAGGCCAAGAGAACATAACACCGCTAAAATAAGAGGTATGTTAGTCAGAGGATTTATTCTGATGACGGACTTGTTTTCCGAACGGCACTCAAAGACAAATATAAGTTGACAAAGCACCAAAGTGGCGAAGGCACAACAACGGGCTTTTTTTATATCGTTATAGGTGAGATACATCATAAGAGCATATACGGCTAAAGTCCCAAAGCCTATGAAGAGGCCCCTCAAGAGTATTTTTAATCCCAGACCGCGGGAGAAGATGCTTTCGTTTCTTTTTCGGGGTTTTCTAAGCATAATACCTATATCAGGCGGATCTATACCCAGCGCCATAGCGGGTAAACCGTCCGTAACTAAGTTTACCCATAAAATTTGTATTGGTATTAAAGGAATAGGAAGCTTTAGTAAAGACGCCAGAAACATTAATAAAACCTCACCGATATTACAGGATAAAAGATAGCGTAAGAACTTTCTGATATTATCGTATATGATACGTCCCTCCTCGATAGCTGATACAATGGTTGCAAAATTGTCATCCATCAGTATCATGGATGATGCCTCTTTTGTCACGTCGGTGCCGTTCAGTCCCATAGCTATGCCTATATCGGCTTCTTTTATTGCCGGGGCATCGTTGACACCGTCTCCGGTCATAGCCACAACATGTCCCGTTGACTTTAATGCTCTGACTATTTTCAGTTTATGTCTTGGGGAGACCCGAGCGTATACGGATACATGTTGGGAAGCGTTAATCAGTTCCTTGTCGTTCATGTTATCCAATTCGGCACCTGTAAGTATATTTTTTTGAGAGGTAAGTATGCCTAATTCTTTTCCGATGGCGGCAGCAGTCAATTTATGGTCTCCCGTTATCATGACAGGTCTGATGCCTGACAGTATGCATTTTTCGATGGCTTCCGCAGCTTCTTGCCTTGGAGGGTCTATCATACCCGCCATTCCAATAAAGATTAGATCCTTTTCTACTGAGGCTTTATCAAAGATTGAGGTATCATATTTTTTATATGCAATTCCCATAACACGAAGAGCTGAGGCGGCCATTTTTTCATTAGCATCCAATATAATTCTTTTATCTATCGGATTTAGCCCCGTCACACCTTCCGGAGAAATTTGTTTATTGCAGCTGTCTAACATGATGTCGATTGCACCTTTTACAAAGACAAAGGTTTCATCTTTTTTATTCTTCACGACTACGGCCATTCTTTTTCTATCTGAGTCAAAGGGTATTTCATAAATACGATTATAGTTTTTGTCTACTGCATTTTTTTTGATTCCTGCATCCCACGCCGCCTTTAATAGGGCAATTTCAGTGGGGTCTCCCGTTGAAGTGATGCCTCCCAGAAGATTTTCCTCATAAGTGCCGTCATTACAAGCGGCGGCAGCGGTAAAAAAAAGCCTCGTTTCTTCGTTTGAGGGGAACATATCTTTTTGGGGTTCTATTATTCCGGCGCCTAAATATAATTTTTTCACTGTCATTTTATTTTGCGTCAGGGTGCCGGTTTTATCTGCACATATTAGTGTTGTGCAACCTAACGTTTCAACTGCAGGCAGTTTTCTGACAAGAGCATTTTTCTTATACATCCTTTGGACACCGATGGCTAATGCCACAGTGACAATAGCCGGAAGACCTTCCGGAATGGCAGCCACAGCCAGACTGATTCCCGTAAGCAGCATATTATAAGGGTCCTCGCCTCTTAATATACCCGTAAGGGCTACGACGGCACAAATAGCTAAGCAAAAGACTACAATATATTTTCCTAATTCGGATAGCCTTCTTTGCAGAGGAGTGTATTCATCGGTTATGCTTTGAAGCATATGAGCGATTTTGCCCATTTCCGTATTCATACCTGTTTGGCTTACTATTATTCTTGCTTTTCCCATAGTTGCTATGGTGCCCATATATAAGCGATGATCTTTTTTATGAGTTTTTTCCACCGGGGCGCTTTCCCCTGTCAGCAATGATTCGTCTACCATCAATCCGGTGCTGGCCAGTATAATTCCGTCAGCAGGTATCCTATCGCCTGTATCTAAATCAATAATATCTCCTGGTACCAAATACTTTGCATTTATGCTCGTTTTCTTACCTTCCCTTATAACCCTTGCGGTTGGGGCCGACATTTCCATCAGAGCTTCTATAGATTTTTCCATTATTACCTACTATGATTATTAATG
>CAZMPR010000034.1:3318-9086 GCA_964568265.1 uncultured Clostridiaceae bacterium
AACGCTCGGCTTTATATTCCTGGATAAATCCAAGGAAAGAATTCAAAACAATTATAGCTAAAATTGTGAGAGAATCGGCTTTCTCACCTAAAAACCAGGAAATAACAGCAGCAACTATAAGAACAATGGTCATTAAATTTTTGAATTGATCTGCAAATATTACAGTGGGATGCTTTCTTTTTTTCTTGATTAATTCATTCAAACCGTATTTTTTTAATCTATCCAAGGCCTCTTTTTCATTTAGACCCTTAATTGAAGGTATTGAGGCCATATCCGTATTTAGGCTTTCCATAATGTTTTCCCCCTTGTCATGCTTTTCCTACTAATACTATTCTAAAAAATCTTTTAATATGATAGGACACTTTTAGAATTTTATGAGAATGGGCAATAATAAAGGTAAGTGAAATGCTTAGGAGGTTTGGAATTGAAGATATTTAAAAATCTTCGTTTTATGGCAGCGGTTATAATTATGGCACTGGTTTTGTCCTTTTTCAGTATGTCACTTTTCCCTTTTAGCAGGGGATATATAAATCATTTTTTTGCAAAAATAGTCAACCCGGATATGGAACAAGAGGAGGAAGATGTTCAGGTAAAAGCCCAAGAAAAATACGAGGAAGACGTTTTTGACGAGGAATTGTCTCCGGAAGTTCTTGCCGAAAGGTTTGTAAAGTATGGTTTTGCAAAAGATGAGGAAAGCATAAAAAAGTTTCTGGCAGATAAAACTTTTTATATCATATCCCCGGATGGTTCCGCTTTTATAAGGCGCATTGACGGTGAACAGCACGTGGAAGGATATATGGCAACGGATAAAGCATTATCAAACTACAGGCAGAAGTGGTTTTATACAGAGGAAGACGAAGCCATATTAGGTTTGGAAATTGCCGTTGAAGGACAAATAAAACCTTTAACCTGGTATCTATATTTTAAAAAGGTAAAAAACGTATGGAAGCTGTATATGTTAGAGAACGAATAGGCTAAAATTCCTGTTGGTATATAGACCCTCATGGTATACAATATTGTTGTATGTAACTTTTCCTGAGTTAATCCGTCTTATAGTAATGAGAATTACTATGATTCTATTCATATTAACGCTGTGTAAATAGCAGCTTTGGAGGCAGAAATGAAAAAGTTTTTATCTATATTCATCGTAAGTATCCTGTTTTTATCTTTATTTATTGTATATGGAGATAAAGACGATGGTATAAAAATCGAAGCGGAAGTAGGTTTTGATAAAGCTTACAAACCTTTTTATACTACACCGGTTTATATCACTATGAATAATGGGTTAAAAGATATTGACGGTGAGATACAAATAGAGATTCCCAACAGCGAAGCATATGGGAACGAGGTTACTTTATACTCCATCGGGATAAATCATCCGAAGGGCACGGAGAAAAAATATGTTATGAATATCCCCATTCCGTCACATATGCTGAATATAAAGCTTAAAGTCGTTGAGGGTAAAAAGATACTATCGGAGAGTTATGTAAGGCTTGACAGGAATATTAACGAGAACACGATGTTAGTAGGGGTACTTAGCGATAGTTTTGATAACATAAGATACTTAAACGGTTTTACTTACGATAGCTTCAGCAATACCGTCAGCACAAAAATAGTCAGATTAAAAGAGGATACTTTCCCCGGTTCGCCTGATGTTATGAATAATTTTGACATGATTATTATAAACGATTTTAATACCGGCAATCTGACCAGCGAGCAATATAAGGCACTTAAGAGCTGGACGGAAACCGGCGGTTTTTTAGTCATAGGCACCGGGGCTAATGGCACTAAAACTTTATCAACCTTTACCGGTACCGATAATTTTGTAATCGGAGAGATTGGAGATATAAAAAAGTTGTCCGGAAAAGCTTTAGGCAGCCTTATAAAGGATGACTTTGATATTCCTATTGATATATTGGATATGGATATAAAAGGCGCAACTCCTATAGTAACATCTGATGGTGTTAATTTTGTTCAAAAATTGGACAAAGGTCAGGGGGCAGTGTTGCTTTTATCTTTTGATTTGGGCTTGGAACCTATATCATCATGGAAACTTAATAAGTATTTTGCCGAGCACTTAATACAAAGTACAGCACCTGCTCTGCGAGTAGGATCGGAATATGAAGGCAGATACCCGGCAGGGTTTAATTATAACATTGATTCGGCACTTAATAATATTCCGGAGCTGCCTTTGCCTAATTTCGGGACAATCATTTTTATTTTCATACTATATATAATTTTAGTGGCGCCGGTAAGCTATATAGTTTTAAAAAAGATGGATAAAAGAGAATATATGTGGGGTGTTGTGCCTGCATTTTCTGTTATATTTGCGGCAGTTGTATATTTTGTCGGATTCGGCACCCGCATAACGGAGCCTTTGCTTAATACGGTTTCGGTGTTGCGTTTTAACGAAGGAGGGCTTTACGAGGCCAAATATTATGCCGGGATATTCACCCCAAATAAAACTACTTTAAAAATACAAGGTTCCGATGATTTAAAAATAAAGCCTTTTTCGAGAAACAATTATTATGGGAGCTCCGGATATCAAACCTGGGAGGATAAAAAAATAGAGGCTAAATACACTTTATATCCGAAGCCCGGCGTTGAGTTTTATGATATCGGTGTATGGGGCATGAAAACTTTTGAGGTTGAGACAAACAAAGGAATAAAAGGAAGCATAATCAGTGATATAAAATTTATAGATTTTGACTACAGCGGTTTTATAGAAAATAATATGGATGTTGATTTAGCAGATTGTTTAATAATTGTTGCAAACCAATATATTGAATTAGGCGATATTAAAAAAGGTGAAAGAATCAACATAAGCAAAGGGATGAACAAAAATTTTACTAACAGGTACGAGCTGTTAGATACTCTTTATCCAAGATACCATCAAAGGGATAAAAAACTGAAAGGCGATAGGCTCATTGCCTTGAGGCTCGGCAATAAAAAGAGAGATTTATTAGACTATTTCTTCAACTATGAAGGACAGACGATAGACGGGATAAAGCTTATCGGGTGGACAAAAGAACCTATTATTGATGATATTTTGGTTAATAACAGATCATTGAAAAGATATGACAATACTATGGTGGCAGTTGATTTAAACCTGAGCGTGAGAATCGGTAATACGATTGAGTTGCCGTTTGGATATATTAAGCCGAGCTTCAAAGAAAATGAATTGATTAAGGGGCATTATTCTGATTATGATAATATGTTTTACGGTGAAGGCACAGTGGAGATTGATTTTAATATTGACAGCAATATTAAGCCGGAAATCATAAAGATCAGATTTGACACACCTTCGATGAGCATAAAACAGTATATATGGGATTATAAATCTGCACTTTGGGATGAACGTGAATTGAGTAATTTTACTATAGAATATCAGGATATTGAAAGTTATCTTAACGGGACTAACGTGTTGAAATTAAAATTCGAAATTAGTAATGACGAGATGAAGCTTCCTCAAATTTCGGTGAAGGGAAGTGTGAAATAATGCTTAAGATAAAAGAACTGACAAAGAAATACGGTAGATTCACAGCTGTGGATGAGTTAAATCTTGAAGTTTCAGACGGGGAAATTTTTGGCTTCGTGGGACCCAACGGCGCCGGGAAGACCACTACAATGAAAATTATATGCGGGTTGATGGCTGCAAATGACGGAGAGGTTTCTGTAAATGGTATTGATGCAATCAAAGATACCACTTCTGCCAAGGAGATAATAGGTTATATGCCCGATTTTTTCGGGGTTTATGATGATTTAAAGGTTAAGGAATATTTGGACTTTTATGCTTCTATTTATAATATAAAAGCTAATGAGAGAAAAAAGATATCCGATGATTTATTGGAGTTAGTGGATTTGACCGATAAAAAAGAGTCTTATGTGGACAGTTTATCCAGAGGCATGAAACAAAGGCTTTGCCTGGCAAGAAGCCTGGTTCACAACCCGAAGCTTTTGGTATTGGATGAGCCCGCATCAGGGATGGATCCGAGGGCAAGAGTTGAAATGAAAGAAATACTGAGAAACCTGAAGACTTTAGGAAAAACCATAATTATAAGTTCTCACATATTATCAGAGCTTTCGGAACTTTGCACTTCCATCGGAATAATAGACAGAGGCAAGATGGTCATAAGCGGCAAGGTGTCGGAAATAATGCAGCAGGTTTACAGTAAGCGTATGATTAGGGTTAAGGTTTTCGATAAATTGGATGAAGCTTTAAGGGTGATTCAGGAGTTCCCTTTTGTAGTAAGCGCCGTTGCCGGTGAGGGATTCATTGAGGTGGGTTTTGACGGGAAAGACGAGGAAATGAGCATGCTTTTAAAAAGTCTGATACAAAAGGATGTACCGGTTATAACTTTTACTCAGTTGGATGGTAATCTGGAAGACGTATTTATGAAAGTGACGAATGGAGATGATGAGCATTGAATATAAATCCTGTATTGCAAAAAGAATTAAAAATAAGGATGAGGGGTTGGAGAGCAGCTGCAACTATCGCGGTTTATCTTGGATTTCTTACGTTGACAGCATATTTCATAACCGTTGTGGCAGGACAGGATAACTACAGATCAGCCATTGACCCTGAGTTTTCAGTTGGGGCTTATGTAGGACTTGCAGTGATGCAGTTTGTTTTAATATCCTTTATAGCCCCTGCATTGACTGCCGGGGCAATATCCGGCGAGCGAGAGAAACAGACCTTAGATTTGCTTTTATGCACTCGCATGACTCCTTTCGCCATAATTATAGGGAAACTTTTTGCTTCGATAAGTCAAATAATACTGTTGATAATAGCCTCTTTCCCCGTGTTTTCTATAGTGTTTTTGTTTGGAGGAATCTCGATAATAGAATTGTTACAGCTTTTCGGCTTTTTTATTATAGTTTCTATCACTTTTGGATGTATCGGTATATTTTTCTCGTCTTATTTTAAGAAGACGACGGCGGCTAATGTTATGTCCTATGGAATTATAGCCTTTTTATACTTTGGTACTATTTTTATCACTGTAATCATTTTAATTGCCTCAAGAATGACAAATTATAGCGGTACTTTCCCATTATTATATACAAATCCCGGTTTGGGTTTTTCATCTTTGTTGTGGGAGCAGTTTGGAAGAGGAACATTTAACATTTTCCCCGGCTTTGGCTTTGCACAAACAGGTGTTAATAAATATTTAAAGCCTTGGCATATCAATGTAATTTTTAATATTGCACTATCTTTTGTTCTATTATTCTTATCGGCGCGGAAGATTAATCCGCTTAGAGAAGGTAAGGATAAGGGAAAAAAGAATAAGAGAAAAGAGAGAAAGCAAAAAGTGTAGGGGCAGACGACTCTGTCTGCCCGGGATAACCCCAAAGCTTAAGGCGGAATAGTTGAAATGTGTAGGGGCAGACGACTCTGTCTGCCCCGGATAACCCCAAAGATTTTCCAGGCGTAAGCTCCTTCGAAAACGGCATATTCCGATACTGTCATTCTATGTTAGGATTACTAAGAGCCCAACAACATGATATCATAAGGAAGTGTCTTTATGGAAAACATGAACAAAGAAATTTTAAGAATAATAAGAAAAGCAAGGGATAGAATGCATAGCTCCGTTATTTTAAACATTACGGCTAAATCTCTTATAGTCGCATTGGGAGTTTATTTGCTGCTAATCGTTGCTGCTCGGTTTTTTCCTATATATAACCCGTATTTTAAAGGGCTGCTATTGGCATGCGGGATATCTTTTTTGGGCTTTCTGTTTTCTCTTTTTATGCCGCCTAAGAATGAATCC
>CAZMPR010000034.1:9096-10711 GCA_964568265.1 uncultured Clostridiaceae bacterium
GACAAGTTAGCTACTATTATATCGCCATGTATAATAGATGATGATACTGAAATAGCGGTAATGCAAAAAAAGGATGCACTGAAGAATCTTAAAAACACCGATATAAAAAAAGAAATAAGGATTCAATGGCCCAAGAAGCTGCTGGTTTTATGCTTATTATTAATATGTTTGATATTAGTATCTGCCGCAGTTCCTAATCCGATGGAAGGTAAGGCAGCGGAAATGAATAGGGAAAAACAGGAGATGAAAGAACAGAAAAAAGAAATCGAGAAGGTTATCAAAAAAGTGGAAGACAATGAGAAGATAACCATGGAACAAAAAAAAGAAGTTTTGAAAAAGCTTGATGAATTGAAAAAAGAATTAAAAGAATCCAATGATATTAATGAAAGTAAAAAGGCCATACAAAGAGCAGAAAATAAAATTGAAATGATAAAAAAGGAATATGATGATAAAGACATGGAAAAGGTAATCGATGTCTTTTCCAAAAACGAGGCCACGAAGGGTTTGGCTAAATCTTTGCAAAACGCGGATTACGACAGAATAAAAAAGGATATGATGGATGCAGCAAAAGCCTTACAGCAATCGGGTGATGAAGATATAAAGGAATTTAAAGAGAGCCTGGATGAACTTGCGAAAGCGTTAAAAACCAATCCGGACTTGGCATCGGCTATTATCAGTCTTTCGGAAAAAATGGCTAACGGCGCGCTGGGTGATATGGATGCGGAGTTAGAAGCACTAACACAGGAACTTGAAAGATTGGCACAAGATACAGAGCTTAAAAAGGCTTTGGATGATGTGATAAGTCAGTTAAGCTGTGCCTCCTGTCAAAGCGGGAGCGGTAAAGGACAGAGCCAAGGACAAAGCCAGAGCGGCGGTGGCCAAGGCGTTGAAGGTGCAGGCAGCGGAAGCGGTGCGGGAAGCGGTAGCGGCACAGGAAATGAAAGCACTGGCGTAAGCAATGGGGCCGGGTTAGGCAAAAAAGAAACCACCGGCGGAGAGTTGAAAGAATATGAAAAAGTATTTGCAACCAGACTCCTTGGAGGTGAAGGGCATAAGGATATATTACAAGGGAATAAAAACCCGGACGGGCAGACAAAGATATTTGAAACCGAGCAGGGTTTGACGATAAAAGGGGAAATGCTGCCTTATAATCAAGTGATAGGCCAATATAAAGAACAAGCTTTTCAAAACATCGAAAGCAGTCAAATCCCCCAAGGAATGCAAAACATAGTAAAAGACTACTTCACCTCATTGGAGGATTAGAGGATAAGATTCTTCAGACGCAAGCTCCTTCATAATGGCAGGTTTCGGATTGTTATCATCCTGAGCAAAAGCGAAGGATCTTGGAAAATGGGGTATATCTGGATGGCGTGATGGACTGAGAGGATTAATCGGTATTTAAAAATTGGAGGATTGTTATGGATATTGATGAAAAGGTAATATTAGATGCGGGAGAAAAAATAAAAGAAATAGAAAAGGAAATCGGAAAAGCCATAATAGGACAAAGGGATGTAATAAGGCAAACGATAATAGCACTTTTAGCCGGCGGGCACGTGCTTTTGGAGGGGGCTCCGGGGCTTGGGAAGACTCAATTAGTTAAAACCATGTCCAAGGT
>CAZMPR010000035.1:0-10649 GCA_964568265.1 uncultured Clostridiaceae bacterium
GACACCATTAAAAAGTAAAATTGAAGAAAGAATTGGTAAAGAACCGATTATAATTAATTATAAAATGGAAGGCAATAGGATTGTTTTAACAGCATCATATTTTAAATAAATACCCTTCATGGAGAAGGGGTTTTTTTTTAGTGACTTTTAGAGTAAAATAAAGATAGTATATTATTTCTATTTATTTGGAGGAAACTGTTAATGGGTGATACAATCAATTTAGAAATACCAAAACATATTGCAATAATTATGGACGGTAACGGCAGATGGGCGAAAAAACGAGAGCTGCCAAGAACACTGGGGCATAAGGCGGGGGTCGAATCCCTAAAGGAAATAGTAAAATATGCAGACGAAATAGGTATAAAAATACTGACTGTATATGCATTTTCTACAGAAAATTGGTCCAGACCAAAAGAAGAGGTCGAGTACTTGATTAATTACCTATTGATAGAATTCTTAAAAAAAGAAATAAACGAATTACATCGAAATAATGTAAAAATAGAAATGCTTGGTGATATTGAGCCACTGCCGAATATAACAAAAAGAGAAATAATAAAAGCTATTGAGTTGACTAAACCAAATACAGGACTTAAATTTAACATTGCCCTTAATTATGGCGGGAGAAATGAGTTGGTAAACGCCTTTAAAGAGGTTGCACAAATGATAGAGTCGGGAATCTTAAAGGCTGACGATATTAGCGAATCGCTGATATCTGATCATTTATACACACCAAATGAACCCGACTTGATTATTAGAACCGGCGGTGAAAAAAGAATAAGCAATTTTCTGATATGGCAAAGCATCTATAGTGAATTGTATTTTACTGATGTACTTTGGCCTGATTTTAAAAGAGAAAATTTAAATAAGGCTATTGTTGATTATCAAAGCAGGTGCAGGCGATATGGCGGCTTAAGAGATGGAGGGAAGACATGCTGAAAACAAGGGTAATAAGCGTAATTTTGAGCCTCCCCTTTATGCTCGCAGCATTGTACATAGGTGGTAAGCCCATTACGCTTTTAATCTTTTTGATTACAATTGTAGGATTATATGAATTCTATAATGCTTTTAAAAACATAGGATATAAGCCTAATTTATTGGTAGGTCTTTTTGGTACAATTACATATTATTATATAATTGCTTTCAACAGAAGCTATATTTTGATGTTTCCTATACTGTTGTTTATCGTTTTACTGCTTTTATTCTTTGACATCATTAGAAAAGATAAGAATATTATAGATATTGCTATAACAATTTTAGGCTTGGTTTATATAACGTTTATGTTCAGTATTGTGTTATTTTTAAGCAGCGGAATTTACGGCAGGGCTTTGGTTTGGCTGCCTTTCGTAACTGCTTGGCTGTCTGATACCTTTGCTTATTTTGCGGGAGTCTATTTTGGAAAAAATAAATTATGTCCGAAAATAAGCCCTAAAAAAACTATTGAAGGATCCATAGGAGGTATCTTCGGCAGTATATTTTTCAGTTTAATTGCGGGTATTTTATTTAAGAAGCTGGGTTTTGAAATCCCTTTGTTCCATTATGGAATTATTGGTTTTTTATCCGGAATAACGGGACAAATTGGAGATTTATTTGCATCGTCAGTTAAAAGATTTTGCAATATTAAAGATTTCGGTTATGTTTTACCCGGTCATGGAGGTATATTAGACAGATTTGATAGTATACTATTTACGGCACCGACAGTTTACTTTTATATTAAATTGTTTTTATAATCGAAGGTAGTGTTCGATTATATAGCCTTGTATAAATGTTAATCGGAGGTAAAATGATAAATATAACTGTTTTAGGTTCAACGGGTTCAATCGGAAAACAAACTTTGGATATAATAAGAAATAATAAAGATATTTTTAGAGTGGTGGCACTAACTGCAAATTCCAATATTAAGCTTCTTATTGAACAAATAGAAGAGTTTAAACCGGATTTGGCGGTAATTGGCGATATAAACAAATATAGTGAGCTTAAAAGATTATGCAGCAACAAAACAGAAGCTCTTTCGGGAGAGGAAGGTATTGTTAAGGCCGCCATATATGAAAAAGCGGATTTGGTTGTATCTGCAATTGTAGGTATAGCCGCCTTAATGCCAACTTATTCTGCGATAGCCAAGGGTAAAAGAATTGCATTGGCAAATAAAGAAACACTGGTAACAGCAGGCAGCTTAATTATGAAAGAAGCCGCTAAAAACAATGTACGGATAATACCTGTTGATAGCGAACATTCAGCTATTTTTCAATGCATGGAAAGAGAAAATAATCAGGTTTTCAAAATTATATTGACGGCGTCTGGGGGTCCGTTTTGGAATAAAACCCAAGAAGAATTTGCAAAGGTTACAATTGCTGAAGCGTTAAATCATCCCAATTGGGTAATGGGGAAGAAAATTACTATAGATTCGGCAACAATGATGAATAAAGGCCTGGAGGTAATCGAAGCTAACCGATTGTTTGATATTTCCCCCGACAAAATTGAAGTTGTCATACATCCGCAAAGCATAATCCATTCCATGGTGGAATACATAGACGGTTCTGTAATTGCACAACTTGGTATACCGGATATGAGGTTACCGATACAGTATGCAATGACCTATCCTGCCAGAAAGAGCACGCTAAACAAAAGGTTGCGACTGTCGGAAGTTAAAAACTTAAGTTTTTATGAGCCGGATTTTGAAAAGTTTCCCTGCTTGAGACTGGCATATGAAGCTTTAAAACTTGGGGACAGCGCCTGCATAGTCCTAAACGGTACAAATGAAATTGCCGTAAAAAGTTTCTTGGAAGGCCGAATAAAATTTACAGATATTTATAAACTAATATATTTAGTTATGGAAAAACATAATAATATAAAGATAGATACAATTGAGGATGTCCTTGCAATTGATGATTGGAGCAGAAAAAAAGGTGAAGAGTTGCTAAAAAGAGGTGAATTTTAAGTATGACTTTAGGAAATTTATTAACAGCCTTATTTGTATTTGTAATTATAGTTCTTATTCATGAATTCGGCCATTTTACCGTTGCAAAACTATCCGGTATCAGAGTAGAAGAATTTGCAATCGGGATGGGCCCCAAAATCTTTGGTAAAAAGAAAGGTGAAACTTTATATACTGTTAGACTTCTGCCAATAGGCGGTCTATGTAAACTTACAGGGGAAGATGGGGATTCGTTTGACGTTAAATCATTCAGCCAAAAATCGATCCCCGTAAGAATGGCAGTCATATTTTTTGGCCCTTTAATGAACTTTTTTTTGGCTGCATTAATTTTCTCACTGGTTATAATACAATCACCCGTTATAAGCGAAGTAATACCCGGTAAACCGGCCTATGATGTCGGGATTTTGAAAGGTGACAAAATTATAAAAATAAATGATGATAACATTAAAGAATGGAATGAAGTAAAACCATTAATACAAAAAAGTGAAAATGAGCCGATAAGACTAACTGTTAAGAGAAAAAATCAAGTTAAAGAATTTGTTATGATGCCTGTTGTGGAAGATATTAATGAAGGTTCGATAATAGGTATAAGGCCTGCCCTTAGAATAAACGGTATCTCTCCGATTCAGGGGATAAAAACCACCGCAAGTATCACAGCATCAATGTTTGATTTTCTATTAAAGCTATTCACGAAAAAAGGAACTACCGAGGATGTATCAGGGGTAATCGGTATTTTTGTAATAATCAGTGAGACCGCAAAATACGGTTTATTATATGTCTTGGATTTAACTGCTATTTTAAGTCTTAATTTAGGTATTATTAACTTGCTTCCCATACCTGCATTAGATGGCGGAAGATTGCTTTTTTTGCTTATTGAATGGATTCGCAGAAAACCACTTGAAGCCGAAAAGGAAGGGTTTATTCACTTTTTAGGGTTTGTCATGCTTATGGTTTTTGTTGTTATCATAACATTTAACGATTTAATTAAATTTAACATAATAAACATTTTCAAATAGAATAAGGATAAAAGGATACATTTGCTATGGAGAAGGAGGAATGCATATGTCTGTTTCTGCAATTATTCCGGCCTACAATGAAAGCAGAACGATAGGTAGTATTCTTAGAGTTGTAAAAAGTGTTCCTTTAATTAATGAAATTATAGTTGTGAGTGACGGTTCGACAGACGATACAGCTGAAATAGCAAGAAATTATGGAACCCATGTGATTGAAATTGCCGAAAACACAGGAAAAAGCGGCGCTGTTAAGGCGGGTTTAAATGAATGTTCATATGAAATTGTAATCCTGTTGGATGCAGATTTAATAGGATTAAAGACTGATCACATATACGATTTATTATTGCCTGTATTAAACGATGAGTGTGATATGACTGTAGGAATTTTTAAACATGGCAGAAAAGTAACAGATTTGGCACAAAAAATTGCACCAAAATTATCAGGACAAAGAGCACTGAAAAAGAACATTTTAGAAAGAATGCAAGATATTGATTTAACAAGTTATGGCTTTGAGATTGCTTTAACCAAGCTGGTCAATACCGAAATATATAATGTAAAAGAAATTTACCTGCATGATGTTACGCATTTAACCAAAGAGGAAAAAATGGGAGTGTTACAAGGATTTTCATCAAGAATGAAAATGTACTGGGATATAATTAGAATAATTAATAAAGATATAAAATAAAACTAAAGATTAGAATAGCAGTGGTGATAAAATGAAAACAGATGCAATAAAAAAACGGAACACAATAGCATATGATAAACTTTTTGATATTTTAAAAATTAAAGTGCATCCGAAAAAAAAAG
This sequence comes from uncultured Clostridiaceae bacterium, assembly GCA_964568265.1. Classification (GTDB taxonomy): domain Bacteria; phylum Bacillota; class Clostridia; order Lutisporales; family Lutisporaceae; genus JAAYKT01. The sequence goes on from CAZMPR010000035.1 coordinate 4,753, forward strand.
CTTGGAAGATTTATATTAAACCTAAAAAACTAATCCATACCAATGAAACAAATGAGATAGAGAGTGCATTTAAAACCTTATATTCATTGAAGGATGTTAGATTAATAATTGAAACGATTACTGATGAGACTTTTAGAAATAGTTGGCCTCAAATATTGAAAAGCTTATATAAAGAGAATCCGGGATTCAAAGGTTTTTTAAACGGAAGTTCCGCTTCATATCAAAATGATTGTGTCACAATTACTCTTCCAACCCAAAATTCATTTGTTTTTTTAACTGATAAAAACTTCAGTAACATTTTTATTGATATGATGATAAAGAACTATAACATCAAAGTAAAATTAAAACTTCTGTACGATGATAAAGAAGAGGAAAATCAAGAGTATATTGAAAATCTTTTAATTGAAGAAAAACAAATAGTTAGCGATGCCTTAAAAGATTGTAACGATAAAAATAAAAGTAACAAACATAACGATAATATAATATTGGGAAAATATATCAGTGATGAGAAAATTATGCCTATTGAAACTATAAATTCAGAATCTGGTATGGTAACAGTAGAGGGCACAGTATTTTTTTCTGAGATTAAAGAGCTTAATAACGGAAGCAAAATAGTAAACTTCTATCTAACAGATTACAATGATTCTTTGAATTGCAAACTGTTTATAAAAGCAGATAAAAATCCGTTAAAAATTGCCGAACAAATCAGAGAGGGGATTCGCATTAGACTTAAAGGTAACGTACAATTTGATACATATATAAATGATGTTGTATTATATCCAAACAGTATAATTGAGATACCTAAAAAGATAAGGATTGATACTTCAGAAGATAAAAGGATTGAGCTGCATACACATACAAATATGAGTTCTATGGACGGTATTACGCCTGCTGCAAGTCTAATAAAAAGAGCCAAAGAATGGGGACATAAAGCCATAGCTATTACAGACCATGGTGTTGTACAAGCTTTTCCCGAAGCCTATGAAGCATCGAAGAAATACGGCATAAAAGTTATTTACGGTGTAGAAGGCTATTTAATAAACGATGAAATACCTATTGTTTATAATAGTAAAGATTATGAATTTGATGACGAGTTTGTAGTTTTTGATATAGAAACAACCGGTTTATCAAATATAAATGACAGCATTACGGAAATAGGTGCAGTTATAATAAAAAATAAAAAAGTAACAGCTAAGTATAACAGCCTGATTAATCCTGAAACGATAATCCCGCAGAAAATAGTCAAGCTGACGGGTATAACCAATGAGATGGTCATGGGAGCAAAGACAATTAAGGATGTTTTGCCCGAATTTCTCTCTTTTATCGGTAACAGACCTCTTATTGCCCATAACGCCTCATTTGATATGGGTTTCATTAAAAATAAATCCGCTAAGTTAGGGTATAAGATTAAAAACACTGTAATAGATACATTGGAATTGTCAAGAAGCTTATTGACAATAAAAAAACATAAACTTAATAATCTATGCGAATACTTTAATATAACTCTTACAAATCATCATAGAGCACAAGATGATGCAGAGGCAACGGCATATGTATTCATCGAATTGACGAAAATTCTTGAAAAAAGGAATATAAACAATGTTTCCTCCATAAATAGCGTCGTAAAAAGAAGCAGCGAAAAGTTTGCGGAATCGCATCATATAATAATTTTAACGGAGAATCAAAGGGGACTCTATAATCTGTACAAGCTTATTTCCGCTTCACATTTAGATTATTTTTATAAAAGACCGCGAATTCCTAAAAGCCTCCTTAAACAATATAAAGAAGGTTTGATTATCGGGTCTGCATGCCAAGCCGGAGAAATATTTAAATATATTAAAGATGAGACAGAAGAAGATTATTTGATGCAAAAAGCAGGTCTATATGATTATTTTGAAATCCAACCCTTAGGGAACAATCAGTTTTTAATAGATAACGGAGTTTTAGATAAAAATAAGCTTATAGAGATAAATAAAAAAATAATAAACTTAGCAAAACGGTTAAATAAGCCGGTTGTAGCGACGGGAGATGTGCATTTTATAGATCCTTCCGATGAAGTTTATAGAAGAATACTTATGGCAGGCCAAGGTTATAGCGATGCCGATGAACAAGCACCTTTATTTTTCAGGACAACAGAGGAAATGCTAAATGAGTTTGACTATTTGGATGAAGAAACAGCAAAAGAGGTTGTTATTTATAACCCTGCAATAATTGCCGGCAGAATTGAAAATATTATCCCCATCCCGGAGGAAACTTTTCCTCCTAAAATCGAAGGGGCGGACGAACAAATTCGTGAAATGGCTCTTTATAATGCCCATAGGATTTATGGAGAAAAACTTCCCTCTATAGTGAAAGATAGACTGGATAAAGAACTTAATTCGATAATCAATAACGGTTATGGAGTAATGTACCTGATTGCTCATAAATTAGTTACAAAATCTATGCGGGACGGATACTTAGTCGGTTCAAGAGGTTCTGTGGGTTCTTCATTTGTCGCAACCATGTGCAATATAACTGAGGTTAATCCTCTTCCTCCTCATTATATATGTCCTGAATGCAAATACTCCTTGTTTTATACTGATAACAGCGTAGGCTCAGGAGTGGATTTATCCGATAAAACATGTCCCCAATGCGGGGTGCAGTTGATAAAAGAAGGGCATGATATTCCATTTGAAGTTTTTTTAGGCCTCGAAGGAAATAAAGAACCGGATATAGACTTAAACTTTGCCGGAGAATATCAAAATGAGGCTCATAAGTATACTGAGGAAATCTTCGGTGAAGGTCATGTGTTCCGTGCGGGAACTATAGGTACTTTGCAAGATAAAACGGCTTTCGGTTTTGTAAAAAAATACTATGAAGAAAGAGAAAAAAAAATAACTCAAGCGGAAATCAAAAGACTTATTGCCGGATGTACGGGAATAAAAAGGACTACGGGGCAGCATCCCGGAGGTATAATGATTATACCTTCAGACCATAATATTCATGAATTTACACCCATACAAAGGCCTGCAGATGACACAAATTCGACTGTGATAACAACACATTTTGACTATCGTTCAATAAGCGGGAGGCTATTAAAATTAGATATATTGGGACACGATGTTCCTACTATTATCAAAATGCTGGAGGATCTAACCGATTTTAATGCAATGAACATTAGGTTTGATGATAAAACTACTATGAGTTTGTTTACATCAACTGATCCTTTAGGTATTGACTTGGGAAGCATTGATTGTAAAACAGGCACATTGGGTATACCCGAATTTGGTACTAAATTTGTAAGACAAATGCTAACGGAAACAAAGCCAACAACTTTTGCAGAGCTTGTCAGGATATCCGGATTATCCCACGGAACCGATGTTTGGCTGAATAATGCACAGGATTTGATAAAAAACGGTACTGCGACATTAAAAGATGTTATATCTACAAGAGATGATATAATGCTGAACATGATTCATATGGGGTTGGAGCCTAATATAGCTTTCCAAATAGCTGAAAGCGTAAGAAAGGGAAACGGCATAAATAAAGATTTTGAAGATGCAATGAAAGAAAAAAGTGTGCCTGAATGGTATATAAATTCATGCAAAACAATAAAATACCTTTTCCCAAAAGCCCATGCAACCGCTTATGTCATGATGTCTTTCAGAATAGCATATTATAAAATTCATTATCCTGAAGCATTTTACGCTACATACTTTACCGTTAGAGTTGAGGATTTTGATATTGATTTGTTCAAAGAAGACAATAAATACTTAAAGAAAAAATGGAATGAACTTAATAAAAAAGGGAACAGCGCAACAGCAAAAGAAAAAAATCTTAATACCGTTTTGGAAGTTGTCTATGAAATGAATTGCAGGAATATTAAACTTTTACCTGTAGATTTATATAATTCGGCAAAAGATAAGTTTATTGTTACAAAGGATGGTATACTTCCGCCCTTAAGATCATTACAGGGATTAGGAACCAATGCGGCAATAAGCATAGAAAAGGAAAGAAGTATAAAACCTTTTATATCTGTTGAGGACTTAAGGGAGAGAACCAAAATTTCAAAAACTGTTATAGAGATATTAAGAAACCATGGTTGCATTGATGGTTTACCTGAAGAAAATCAATTATCCCTATTTAATATTTAAAACAGTTTAGGGTGTCGTCTCAGCTATAAAAATAAGTGTAGTTACAGTTTAGCATTGCATGATTTAAATTCTTTTCTGTAGATTATTAATATTTACTAAAGATTACGTTGTGGAGAGTCTTAGAGTCTGTTAGTGAAATGGAGGATAAGCGAAATCATTTGTGACTACAGGAATAATTATTAAAAGCCTCAATGATTTAACAGGGATAATTTGATTTCGCCCGTAATAAGCTTACAGACTATTAGGCTTGCAACCCGGTAATCGTAGTAAATATAAAAATCTATGTTAAAATTACGCCTGAACTGTAACTGGGCGCACACACTAAAAACATCGATTTTATTTATTCTTGCATAGAATTGTAAACAATGTTATAATCAGAACTGACACAAATTGAGCGATGCGTATTAGAGTGGGGATTCCCACTCTTTCGTCTTATAAATATGAATTATTTATTGGAGGTATTTAATTGAAAAAAAAGATAGAAGATATATTATACGATTTAAGTAAGCCCCTTTTGGATAAACACAATTTTTATTATATTGATTCCGAATACAAAAAAGAAGGCGCGTACTGGTATTTGAGGCTTTTCATTGATAAAGAAGGTGGTATTACTGTTAACGACTGCCAGGAAATCAGTGAGATCATAAGTCAAAAGCTGGATGAATTGGATCCTATAGAACACTCATATATTTTTGAGGTATCATCACCGGGTATAGAGAGGCCGTTAAAAAAAGAGATAGATTTTAAAAGAAACCTTAACAAAAAGGTTGAAATAAAATTCTATAGACCTTTTCGGGATAAAAAGGTAATAGAAGGTAAACTTGTAGACTATGATGAGGAATATATAAAGATTGAATATCAAGAGGATATTTTAGAAATAAATAAATCTTTAATAGCAATTATAAAACCGGTAATTAGTTTTTAAGGAGGGTAATAAATGAATGGAGAGTTCCTTCTGGCAATTGAGCAAATTGCAAAGGAAAAAGGCATAAAAAAAGAGACTTTGATAGAAGCAATCGAGGCTGCGTTAATAACTGCATACAAAAAGAATTATGGGACTGCACAGAATGTGAAAGTATTAATAAATAAAGAAACCGGTGAAGTGGAAGTATATGCACTGAAAGCAGTAGCCGAAAACGTAACTGATAAACTGCTGGAGATTAGTACTTCTGATGCACAAAAACTTAATAAAAAATATGCAAACGGTGATACGGCGGAAATTAAGGTAACTCCGAAAGACTTTGGCAGGATTGCCGCACAAACCGCAAAACAAGTGGTAGTACAACGCATAAGAGAAGCTGAAAGAAGTATTATATACGAAGAGTTTATAAACAAGGAAGACGAAATAGTCAATGGTTTGGTACAAAGGAAAGAAAAGAATAACGTATTTATTGATTTGGGAAAAACTGAAGCAATTCTCAATTCGGGAGAACAAACACCCGGCGAAAACTATAATGTAGGGGATAGGTTAAAAACATATATTACCGAAGTTAAAAAGACTACTAAAGGACCCCAAATCATACTTTCTAGGACCCACCCCGGTTTAGTGAAAAGACTATTTGAACTGGAAGTCCCGGAAATTAAAGATGGTATTGTTGAGATAAAAAATATTGCCAGAGAAGCAGGCTCCAGAACAAAAATAGCTGTATATTCTCATGATGATAACGTTGATGCTGTAGGTGCTTGTGTCGGACAAAGGGGTCAAAGGGTTCAACTCATTGTAGATGAACTGAGGGGTGAAAAGATTGATATAATAGAATGGAA
>CAZMPR010000036.1:0-10607 GCA_964568265.1 uncultured Clostridiaceae bacterium
TTTTAATGCCCAAGCCATGGCTTCTTTTGCGAAATCACTTACAGTATTACTGTCTGAATATGCATTTAAAGCATCTATATCAAAGCTTATATCATAGCCTTTATCTTTTGCATAACGATAAATCAAAACTATCATTTGTTCACGGGTCAAAGTACCGTCCGGATTAAACCGGATATCACTTACACCTAAAGTGATTTTGTTGTTATAAGCCCATGCAACGGCATTTTTATACCAATCATGTTTCAAATCGATAAATACCGATTCCCTTGTCGAAGCTTCATCATCCTCCCCAAATTCGAATCTGCTGAGTATTGTCACAAACATTCCTCTTGTCAAAGTTTGATTAGGCCCGAAGAAGTTTTCGGAGATTCCTTTATACAAACCTTTTGTTACGACAAACTTAATAGGTTCGAAATACCAAGAGCCCTCAGGGACATCGACAAACCCGGTATATGAAATATCAATGAAAATCTTTCCTTTTGACGGCTTAACGATAATGTCTACTTCTGCAGTTTTGTCGCTATAGGCTACGATTATTTTTGTATCGTTTACACTCAAGGGGCCGGCAGGTGCATATTTGTATCCTTTTATTACTTTCGTTGTTTTATCGCTGTATTTTACTGTTACCTCCATTCCGTCCGGTTCAAAGGCTTCCCCTTCCGTATAACTGGTTTTTAAAGGTTGTTTCGTTATATTCAGACCGATAACCCGGATTACGGCCCCACCGCTTCCGCTGCCACCGGAGCTGCTGCTGCCGCTTTCTTCTTTTTTAACCCATATAGCTGTCAAGGTTATGTTGCTTGCGGGCATGTTTGCAGGGAAAGATGGGTTCCAACCGTTAAATGTATATCCTGTCTTTGCTGGATTAGGTGGCGCATTAAGCGGTGACCCAACGGCTGCCTTTATTGAATCTATTGCGCTGCCGCCGGCGCTGTCAAATGTTATGGTGTATTCTTCAATTTGGGGTTCTTCTTCAACTATTACTTTAACACCAGCTTTTAATTCTTCTGAATTTTTCACACCGTTTATTAGCACTAATTCTCCTTCAAACTCATAGGAACCTGATATGTTTCCATCATACTCCGGTTTTCCGGTATCCCAATTTACAGACAAATTCCTTGTAGTGGAATCTTCTAAGGTTACTTCCACTGTCTGAGGCAAGCTAACATCTGCTGTACCAAAGGGTACTTTGATATCTTTTATTGCTGCGACATAGATGATGTCTTTGTCGATTACTTCTTCCTCTTCTACAATCACTTTAACTTTTGCCATATGGTTTGCTGTATTTGCTATGCCGTCTGTCAGTTCTATTTCACCTTCAAATTCATATATTCCCGCGGTGTTACCGTCATACCCGGATGTTTCATCATCCCAGTATACATTCAGGAATACTACGGTGTCGTCATCTAAAATTACTTTTACATTCGACGGCAACTCTACATCTTCTAATTCCGTACCGTATGGTACACTTATATCTGCTATGATTTCCACCGATTCAATCTCTTTATCAATCTCCGGTACCGGCTCCCATTTTGCGTAAACTATAATATCAGCATTTACCGGTGTTGTGGATGTAAATTCATTTTCAAAAGCTATATTATCGGAGAACCAACCGCCAAATATGAAGTTTTCTTTAGTCGGATTTTCAGGCAATGTAATCGTTTCCCCTTTTAAAAGGCCGATAATCGGATCAACAGAACTTCCACCATTGCTGTTAAAGGTTACTGTATAGGTTACTGGAATGTCTTCATAAGTAACTGCCACAGTCGTATCAGCAGTTATTATAAAACTATATTTGTTTTCCTCCAATTCTGCTTTCTTATCTATTCCCTCAACGGTAAAAGTGGCTACCTGCTTTCCTCCCGCAGGACTTACCGTGATTGTCACTTCCGTTCCTTCATTAATCTTACCTGCAGATGGTAGTGATGTTATGTTCTCGCCATCAAGTGTCAAAGTAAAACTTTTTAACTCTTCCTGATTTAATTTGTATAGTTTAACTATACCGCTTCCTTTATATTCAGCAAGGAAATAGTTTGAACTGCCTATCTTATAGTTTAAAACAAACTCTGAACCCTCTCCTTGGCTGCTAGTACTTACAGTGTACAGTTTGTTATTATTATACTGCCAATTTCCATAACCGTCTCCCGGTATATCATTTGAAGCACTAAGTTTCCCCTCGGAGCCTGACAAACGTTTGAGATATCCTTCGCCGTTTCTCAAATGCATATATTTTGGAGTATCCTCCGCTTTCCAAAGCATAGAAGGGGTTACTTCGCTTTCTTCTATTTCATCATTTTCTACTGTTACCACAGTACCGGCTAAATAATTTGTATTGGCCACTGCATTTTTCAATGCATAGTTTTTACCTCCAGTTTCTGCTACTATTACATAGGTTTCCCCGGCAACTAAACTATTGGTCAACTGATATACCGTCTCCGATGGCAACGAAGTCACGGGGAAAGTATATGATACGGTTAATGTACCGTTAGTATTTAATACCGCATTTGCATCTTTTCCGTTTATCTTGGCATTAACACTCGGGTTAAATGCATACCCGTTTGCCGCAGTCAAAGTTACACTTGCTGTATAAACAACATTTGGATCAAAAGTACCGCCTATTGTGGGGCTCCATGATACTCCGCTTGCATTATATGATGCACTTCCCGCAACTGCAGTATTATTCGGTGCTGCCCCCGCCACCGGTGAGGTAATTGTAACGGATACATCACTAATCTCTCCTGGTGTACCTTTGACTTCTTTATATAGCTTAACTATACCGCTTCCTTTATATTCAGCAAGGAAATAGTTTGAACTGCCTATCTTATAGTTTAAAACAAACTCTGAACCCTCTCCTTGGCTGCTAGTACTTACAGTGTACAGTTTGTTATTATTATACTGCCAATTTCCATAACCGTCTCCCGGTATATCATTTGAAGCACTAAGTTTCCCCTCGGAGCCTGACAAACGTTTGAGATATCCTTCGCCGTTTCTCAAATGCATATATTTTGGAGTATCCTCCGCTTTCCAAAGCATAGAAGGGGTTACTTCGCTTTCTTCTATTTCATCATTTTCTACTGTTACCACAGTACCGGCTAAATAATTTGTATTGGCCACTGCATTTTTCAATGCATAATTTTTTCCTCCTGTTTCTGCTACTATTACATAGCTCTCCCCGGCTACAAGACTATCTGTTAATTGATATTTTTCTACATTGCTTTGTTCAATAAAAATAACTTCGTTAGATTTTTCTCCTGTTAAATTTCTAAAAGCAAAATCAATCTTCGTTCTGCTTTCTGTTCTTATTAATGTAGCTAAAAGCCCATAAATATCTTGATATGCACCCTCTAACATACCACCATGAGATAGATATGTGAAATTTAGTTTTTGCTCTACTCCGTCTTTTTCTATTTTAATTTTATCAGCATCAAAGTATCCACCTATAAATTTCCCATAGAATGGGTCGGATATAGTATGATTATGACCCCAAAGAAAAATAACGTTTTTATGTTTATTTAAAACACTAAGTAATAGATTTGCATTACCTGTTACCCTGTTATTATAATAATGAATTGGACAATGGGATACTACAAAAACAGGTTTATAAGATGGGATTTTATCTAATTCTTTATCAAGATGTCCAATATCTCCGGGTTCATTTCCCTGTGAAAATGCCCAATTTCCAGTGCTTGAAGCAGATTTTAGCGCATATATTGCATAGTAGTTACATTCATAAACAAGCCCCTCATCAAATTTGACGTTACCGGTGACACTATAGTCATGATTGCCTCTGACTAAAACACAGGGCGTGCCGTTACCAAAAGCTTTCTCTACTTCCGCTACGCAATTTTGTGCCATAGTCCATGAAGAGGCTTCATTCGCCCTATCAGGATAGTCTCCGCCAAAGATCATATAGTCTAACTTATCTACACCGCTGCCTTTAAGATTAGTGAGCCAAGTTGTTAGATTACCAGTATTACCATGCACATCCGAGGTAAAGCCAATATGAATAGGCTCAGAATTACCGGAGTCGGCTGCAAGCCCTATGGGCATCGAAGAAAGGATTAATGCCAGAGCCAATACAAATAATCCTGCCAATTTCATCTTTGGCAAACTTTTAGTCAAAACCTTATTTATACTTCCCTGTCCATTCGGTCTGTTCTTCTTAAAGTAATCTAAAATCATATTATTTCCTCCATTCTTGATAAATTTATTTAAAATAGCTTTGAGTCTTTAAACATCAAATCTATAATCCTATATAATGATTCAATCACAGCAAATATAATAAATTTCAATCCTGCCTGTACAATTTGAATATAGCAAGCTTTTATTATATAAATCGCTTAGCTAAATTACATGTATATTCTTTTTGAATTATTGTATCTGTGCATCGGAATTACATTTGAATTACATATTTAATCTATGCTTAATATGTCGGAATCTTTTTTAAAATTTATGCTATAATGTATTAAAAAGGTAAAGATTTTAGTGTAAAGGTGGGATAATAGAATGCGCAAATACATTAAGTTATTTGGATTAATAACCTTAGCCATCATTCTATTGATTTGTTTCAGTATAACAACATGCGACGGAGAATCCTCATTTAATGTAACCGTCAACAATATTATTTTAGGGAAAAACAAAGCGGAAGCATCAATGCAAAGCCTGGAAGTTCATTTTATTGATGTAGGCCAAGGTGATACTATTTTTATAAAACAAGACAAATACAATATGCTGATTGATGCAGGAGATAATAAATATGAAAAAGCGGTAGTTGCTTATTTGAAAGATGAGGGAGTAACTAAATTAGATTATGTTATAGGAACCCACCCCCATGCTGATCATATAGGCGGGTTGGATGCGGTTATTGATTCTTTTGATATCGGGAAAGTAATAATGCCCAAAGTAACACACACCTCAAAAACTTATGAAGATGTTCTGATGGCTATAAAAAATAAAGAGTTGAAAATCTCTTCACCGATTATTGGTAACAGCTATGAATTAGGTAAAGCGGTATTTACAATAATCGCTCCCAACAGTGAAAAATACAATGATTATAATAATTATTCCGTTGTCTTAAGGATGGAATTTGGTGAAAATTCATTTTTATTTACCGGAGATGCGGAAAGTTTATCTGAAAAAGAGATTTTATATAATAAGCACAAGGTAAAAGCCCAAGTTTTAAAGATAGGTCATCACGGCAGCAATACTTCAACTTCCATAGAATTTTTAGATACAGTAAATCCAGAATATGCCGTTATCCAAGTTGGAGCCGATAACAAATACGGGCACCCGAATATTGAAATAATAAACAGACTGGAAGAGCGCAAAATCAAAATATATAGAAATGATCTGCACGGTGATATTATAGTAATAAGCGATGGCAAAAATTTAGAATTTATTAAAGCGAAACAGCCTCTATAATGAGATTTTTTTACGGGAGGAATAAGATGAAAGTCATAATTGACAGATTTGAAGGCGAATATGCCGTGTGTGAAAAAGAGAACATGGAAATGATAGATATAGAAATAAAAAATCTCCCTGATCATGCCAAAGAGGGAGATGTTCTTATAATAGAAAATGGTGATATAAAAATCGATATATCCGAAACAAAAAACAGAAAAAATAAAATAGAAACTCTAATTGATGAACTGTGGGAATAATTCGATTACCTTAAACATTTTTCCCCTTTGATATATGCTATATCCGCTTAGGACGTAACCTTTTACAATTACTTCTTTTCCCACCGTATCACATATCATTTTATTCAGTGTGCTATCGTTCTTATCGATAATCAATACATATATGCTGTCTTTTGTTATCAATTCAAAATGAGTGCCCTCAATATGATTTATTGTAAGCTTCCCTTTTATTTTAGTCGGCAATTCGATTAAGCCTAAGTTATCCATTATTCTCCTTACCATTACCACTGCTTCGGCACGGGTAACGGCTCTTTTACCGTCAAAATTACCTTTTTCATCCCCTTTTATTATTCCTTTTTCATATACTGCTGCTACATCATTTGCGACCCACGAAGATATATGCTCTTTATCAGAAAATGGCGTTTCCGAGATGCTTGATGAGGCCTCTATCTTCATCATTCTCGCAATCATAGCCGCCATCTCTTCTCTGCTCACTTCTTTCGAAGGTCTGAAAGTACCGTCTTCGAATCCGTTTATAATGCCTTCTTCTACAGCTATATTCACAAAATTTTTGTCTTCCCCTATCAAGGATAAATCTTTAAACGGCATCTTGGTCTTTTCAGAGCCCTTAGTGTTCCTATCCGGGTCTTGCATAAGCATTTTAGCCAACATTTTAACTAATTCTATTCTATTAATATACTCATCGGGTTCAAATTTATTGTTTCTTCCGTCGGCAATATGTTTTGATATAAGCAATTCTATATCTTCTTCAGCCCAGTGTCCTTTAATATCGTCATAATTATTTTCATAAACCATTAATGTATATTTACTGAAATGATCAGAAGAAATAGTTATGAAATTATTCTCAGGATTGTATAGACCTCCTTCGTAACTCCATGCTTTTGTTTCTTCGTTATATCTGTATATTCCTATTTTACCTAAATATCTTACAAAAGATTTTTCATCCGTTTTAATACAGATTGTTACCTTCTTATTAAACTTTTCTATATTTTTGCTTTTTTTGCTATCCTCCACCGTAACTTTTATTTCGTAAATTTCTTCATTTAAAGATATATATCCGGGTTTTAGGTTTTCAAGAAGCTTCTGTGCTTCTTTGCTGTTAAGTTTCACTATTTCAATATTTAACATAGAGGTTTTTCTTTCCAGAAATTCCTTTATCTCCCCAACTGCAAAAGAATCAGAAGAAATTTGAAGCGTTACTTCTTCTCCTTTTATATATAGAACTTTATCCGATTTTATAAACTTATTCAATATATCCGATGATATTGAAACTGAATCAATGTTTTCCTTATTATATGATTTGATTTCTATAATGTCTGAGTCATTATCCATCTGTTTTTTTATCTCATCATCTGCATTATCATAGGGTATTGTTTTTACCGCAACCGTGCTTCCACCGCTTCCACCACCGCCCCCTGTGCTTGGCTTGGGTTTTGACGTGCCGCTTCCTGAATTACTATTGCTCCCGGAGGATTCTTTTCCTTTTACCGTTACAACTTTTGAAGGTTCAGAGATATTACCCCACTCATCCTCCGCCTTAATCCTATAACTGTAATCAATGTTGACATCTATATCCATATCCGTAAAGCTGTTTTCTGATGTCTCTGCCAGTTCCATATATGTACCGTCTTCCTTTTTTCTTTCTATAATATATTTGTCAAAGTCACCTGTTTTATTATCGTCCCAAGTGAGGCCGATACATGAATCTGTTTTTACCGTTTTTAAATTCAACGGTTTCTCCGGTGCTATCTTCTTTAACGCAGCAAATGCATCTGCTATTCCTTCCGCCACCGTCATTGATTTTAAACCATCCAACGGTTTTACAGCTTCCATTATGGCTGTTTTTATTTGTTCCGGCGCTAAATCAGGATTCTTGCTTAACAATAAAGCCGCAATACCCGCTACATGGGGTGCAGCCATAGAGGTACCGCTTATGTACGCATAAGAACCTTTATCATATACAGCCCCGGAAACAGTTATTATACCGCTATCACCCGGCACTCCCGGAACAGTACTCAGAATTCCCCGCCCGGGCGCACCTATATCAACTGTTATATTACCATAATTTGAAAAACCTGCTTTTTCACCTTGATTGTCTATTGCAGCCACGGATATTACATTTTCAAATTTATAATATGCAGGATAAACAGGTTCAATGTCATTGTTGTTTCCATCGTTTCCTGCTGCACATATAAACAACAAGCCAGAATCCGAGATTGCTTCTTTTAAAAACTTGTCCTCTTCCCCAACCTCACCGCCCCAAGAGCAGTTTACTATTTGTGCCCCGTTTTTCGCGGCATATTCAATCGCATCAATTACATCCTTTGTAGTGCCGCCCTTGACACCGAAAGCCTTAAGTGACATTATTCTGATGTTAGGAGCTACACCGATTACTCCGATATCATTTGCAGCCGCGGCAATTGTTCCCGCTACATGAGTGCCGTGAGTACCGCTGTTTCCTTCATTGGTAAAGTCCCATCCGTTTATATCATCTATGAATCCGTTTCCATCATCGTCTATGCCGTTGTCTGCTATTTCGCCTTTATTTTCCCATATATTGTCTTTTAAATCGGGGTGAAAAATATCTATTCCATTATCAATAACCGCTACGATTATATCTCCTCTTCCTTTTGTTATGCCCCAAGCTTCCGGGGCGTTTATATCTATATTAGTCTTCCCCATACATCCATCTACTTTCTGGCCGGTATTATGAAGACCCCAGAGAATTTCATAAAACTCATCAGCGGGAAAAGAAAAAAGCTTATAAATATAATTCGGTTGTGCATACTCTACCATATCATCCTTCATCATAGCATTTATAGCACTATTTACACTGGCTTCATCACCTACCTCGAATACTTTTATTTGACCCTCCATAATTGATTCTTTCAAGTTTAAACCTTTTACCTCAGAAAAACTGTTTAGCCGATGATTTTGAATATCTTCTTTAAATTTAACCAGTATTTCATTCTCTTTATAAGTCATGGAAGCTTTATCGGCATTCACTGCAAATCCTGGAACGAAAATTAGAAAAATAAAAATTAGAGCTATGATAGGTCCTTGTATCTTTTTTAAACACAATATTACCCCCCCCTTAATCTCGCCAAATATGTTTGCTTACAATATATTACCATACTCTATATACAGGAACTAATAAATTAATAAAAAACCTTTTGTTGAATCCTTGTTATAATATATCGCACAAAAAAACTAACTGTAACAAAAAACTACAGTTAGTTTAAATCTTAATTTTATGTTTTAGAAACTGTTAACAAAAGTCGTTGCATCATGGTATTCATCAGCCAGCAACCGATCCTTAATTTTTTCTGGTCTTTTTACAGATGCAATATCAAACAATAAAGCATCCGTTTCGGAATCTTTTTCAACAACAGATACAGGCTTTATATCATCGGTTTTTTCGGAAATTAATTTAGACTCATTTTCACCGCTTGCCTTTGCCATTTCTGTCATAACAGGCAACTGGATTAAATTCCCTAAATCATTGTCAACTTCCGAATATTCACCATTTATCGAGTATATACCTCCATTATAAATGAATACTTTTTTTACTTTAGCATTTTTACAATACACTTTCCCTGTACAATGTATAATCAATGAATCTGCTTCTATATTGCCAAACATTAAACCGGAAACATGCAAGACTTTTGCCTTTACTGTGCCGAAATAACTACCGCAATTATTTATAACTACACACTTCTCAGAGTTTATTCTGCCTTTTACAGTTCCATTTATAAAAACTCCATTAGATAGTTTCCTTTGTAAGGAAAGACCCAGCAAAGACAAAGAATCTTTTAGCGCTGATTCAGATTTTATAAAATCATTACCTATATAGTTTATATCCAAAGCATATACCCTCCCATCATATTTTTACTAAAAAATCTCTACATTTCTTCCTTTTGCATAGCCCAAGCCAAATATCCCCTGCTGTTTGCGGTGAAAGGCTCTTTAGCTACTGTTCCCTGAGGAAAGAATTGCATTAAATACTTGCCTAACTCGTGACTTCCCCCGCCTGTAAAGATTATCTGATCTAATTCTCTGTAATTCCAATTTGAAGTTATTTCAATAATTAAATTTTCTGCTATTTTTCCATAGGATTCGGATAAAATTTCTGAAATATCTTCTTCCTTATTAGCTAATCTTAACCTTCGTTTAATAACTATTTGATCTAAAGAATGTATTTCTATATTTATACCAAATTTTTTAAATAATTCACTGCTGACTTCTTTATAAGTATTGGACATCCCTATTGGAATTGTCAGACTCTTTTCATGAATATATTCACCGTCTTCTATGATTGCAAGGTCGGTGGTCCCAAAACCTACATCAATAACTCCTACTTTCAGACCGTCAATTGAAGCAAATCCGTCTTCCCCATGAGTTAAGTACTCAGCCCAAAACGTTCCTAAGGGCTGTGGCACAATATCCAAATCAGTCAAAGAAATCTGAATGTCTTGAAATTCTCCGTCTTTATTTATCGTTATTTCATGCTTGCCTAATAATCCTGTTCTCGCGGCCTCAGCCATATGCATATATTGAGGAGGTAACCCTGTCACAACTCGTAAATCATTTTCTTTCTTATTGCATAGAAGACTTAAAGCCATTAAAAACATAATTTCAAAATTATTTCCATAATTTCTTGCCAAAGAAAGATCACGATATAAATAATTTGAGTGTTTTATTGCGGATTTACCCACATTATAAAATTTGCCCTTATACTTGATTTGCATATTGTCTACCGGTGTTCTGTTGCGTTTTATATCTATTTGAAATGTATCCATACTGCGATCACCGATTACACTGGGGAACGAAAAGCCAATATTTCCATCAGTCACCTTCACGAAACCATATCCCACATCCAAGCCTACTGATCTCACTAACGACACCCCTTTTTATATTGTATTTTATTTAGCAGAATATCTATACATA